>NZ_FODY01000011.1 GCF_900110485.1 Propionispora vibrioides
CAACCAAAATCATATGTCCAAACGTGGCTCCCCTTATTTGCGCAGAGCTATCTGGTTAGCTGCTAATGTTGCCAAAATACATAACCCCATTTTGAAAGACTTTTACACCCAAAAAATCGCTCAAGGCAAGCATTCTTTTTCCGCAACTGGTGCTGTTGCTAGGAAGCTCACATACATAATTCATGCAGTTCTTAGAAATCAGAAACCCTATGTGCCTCTAGCTTAACTTATTGAAATCCTTTGCCTATTATAGGCTTATTTCTTGTGCCCAAAAATAACCTCCTTTTAGATTTCTTAACTTGTGGTACTTGACTTTTCATAGCTGGTCTTTAAGCTTGTGCTTTTAGTATAGACACTAATTGTGGCATAGGTTAGGCCAAACTGGGAACAAATCAGGAACTTTGCAACCTCCCCTCTTCTCATAACCGGCAGTATTTAGATAATACGAAACTGCTGTCAGCAGCAATTCTGCTGGATTTTTACAGTATCATACCACTGTTAATGGCCATTATCGGCGCGGTTTTAACTGACGGCTCCAGTGGCGACAACCTATCGCCTTAGGAGACTCCGGCTTTAACGTCAGCTGTTATGGATATTCCCGTTGCCAGTCAGGTCAACTATGCCTGCCTTACGGTTGGCTGCCATGGGAACAACAACATTGCTGTATCTAACCGCAGGCTACATAATGCCGAAAAGACTATCCTTCTGTAGAGAGCTATCCCTATTCTATTTTTCCCTTGACTTTTATATCAGGCCCCCATATATTATACATATGAAAATATATTCATATGTATAATATTATAAGCAAAGGAGACGGCCTATGCTGACGATTAAATACCCTAATGATGTGTGCGAGCAGTCTTGCGATCATCAAGACGTGGTTAACACTGCAAAACAAGAAGTGCTTGCTGACCGCCAAGCGCAGCAAGTCGCTGAGATCTTTAGGCTGCTCGGAGATACTACCAGGGTAAAAATTTTACAAAGCTTATCTCGGCGCGAACTATGCGTTTGTGATATTGCCACCATTGTGGAAATGAGTCAGTCGGCGGTATCTCATCAGCTGCGCTTGCTGCGTAATGCTCGTCTAGTTAAATATCACCGCGAAGGAAAACTAGCCTGGTATTCGTTGGACGACAACCATGTTGGCTCTTTACTGGCGCAAACGATTGCTCATATTAGTCATGAATAGGAGTGAAAAAGATGGCTTTAAAAAAACTATCAGGAAATAAAGCTCCCCGGAAAACCACCTGCCCAAGTGATTGCTGCTCATCAGGTTCCGGACAAGCAGTCAAGTTGGAGCCGGCTGCGACTTGCGGCTGCTGCCCGCCGCCAAGCTCTGTGTCTGTTACCGAGCCCGGTTGCAGTTGTTGCGAGGCTGAATCAGTCCCATCATTAGCCGAGTCTGCCTGCGATTGCTGCCATGACGGAGCGGCCATCGCCGCCCCGGCTGCCAAACCTTGTGAATGCTGTGTTCCTGCCGGCACAAAGCAGGAAAGCTCCCAAACTCCGGCAACGGTCACCGGGACCAGCACCTTTACGGTAGATGGCCTGGATTGCGCTGACTGCGCGGCTAAATTGGGAAAGGGCATTAGCAAACTAACTGGTGTAATGGATGCCCATGTTAATTTCGCTACTGCCAAACTGAAAGTCACCTATGATCAAACGAAGCTCCAACCGTCCCAAATTGAAAAAGCGGTCAGCAGCTTTGGCTATCAGGCTGCTCTCCTTCCCGCCGCGGGTGGTCCGTCCGGCGCTCAGCAATCGGTCTTCCAGGTTTCCGGTCTGGACTGTGGCGATTGCGCCGTCAAACTGGAAAAACGCGTTGCTGCCCTGACCGGCGTAGTATCCGCTCGGGTAAATTTCGCCGCCGGCAAGCTAACGGTAGAGCATACCGCCCCGGTTGCCGACATCCTGCAGGCAGTTAAGCAGGCCGGTTATCAAGCCGAACGCCTGACGGCGGGCCCGCGCCGGCCGGAGACCAAAGCGGCATGGTGGACCAACCGGCGGACCCAAGCGACGATAGTATCCGGCGTTATTCTGGGTTTGTCCACAGTGCTGGAATGGCTGAACTATGGCGACACCGTGCTCATCCCCCTGTATGCTGCCGCCGCCGTAATTGGTGGGTACAACGCCGCCAAAAGCGGACTATACGGGCTACGCGCCTTTACCTTTGACATGAATTTTCTAATGACTGTAGCCGTGATTGGCGCCGCGGCCATCGGCGAGTGGAGTGAAGGCGCAACCGTTGCCTTTTTGTTCTCCTTTGGCAATACCCTGCAGGCCTATACGATGGATAAAACCCGCCAATCCATCCGGGCGCTGATGGAACTGGCCCCGCCCGAGGCATTGGTACGGCGGAATGGCACAGAAGAACGGCTGCCGGTGGAAGAAATCGTGATTGGTGATATCATGATCGTCAAACCGGGCGATCGGATTGCTATGGACGGCATCGTAAAAAGCGGCCTGTCAGCTGTCAACCAGGCCACCATTACCGGCGAATCACTGCCTGTGGAAAAAACGGCCGGCGATACGGTGTATGCCGGGACGGTCAATGCGCACGGCGCTTTGGAAATCGAGGTCACCCGGATTGCCGCTGATTCCACTTTGGCCAAAATCATGCATCTGGTGGAAGAAGCCCAGGCCCAGAAGGCACCGTCCCAACAATTTGTCGATATCTTCGCCAAATACTACACCCCGGCTGTTTTACTTGCCGCTGCCGGCATTATGATCCTTCCCTGGTTGTTCTTCAGTCAGCCCTTTGCACCTTGGTTTTACAAGGGGCTGGTGCTGCTGGTTATTTCCTGCCCATGCGCCCTGGTCATCTCTACCCCGGTGTCCATTGTATCGGCTATCGGCAACTCCTCCCGTAACGGCGTGCTGATTAAAGGTGGCGCTTATTTGGAACAAATGGGCGGCATTCAGGCTATTGCCTTTGATAAGACCGGCACTCTGACCCATGGCCGCCCGGTCGTCACTGATATCCTGCCAATGGGCGAAACTACGGAAACCGAGCTTCTGTCGCTAGCCGCAGCGGTGGAGAAATGGTCCGAACATCCGCTGGCTGTGGCAATTGTCGACAAAGCCCGGTCGCTTCCCCTGCAGCCGGCGGCCAATTTCAAGGCCCTGGTGGGGCGCGGCGCGCAGGCCGACATCAACGGACAAACGGTCTATATCGGCAACCGCCGGTTGTTTGAAAAACTAGGCCTGAGTCTAGAACAAACACAAGCCGCCATGGTCCACTTGGAAGAGCAGGGAAAAACGGTTATGCTGATTGGCTCAGCTCAGACCATTTGGGGCTTGATCGCCGTAGCGGACACCCTGCGGGACAACAGTAGAGCCGCCATCCGGCAATTGCGTCAGGCCGGCATGAAACACATTGCCATGCTGACCGGAGACAATAGCCGGGTTGCCGCCGCCATCGCCGAAACCCTTACCCTCGACGCCTATTACAGCGATTTATTGCCCCAGGACAAAGTGACCACCGTACAAAAACTGACCAACGAGTACGGCACAGTCGTCATGGTCGGGGACGGCGTCAATGACGCCCCGGCGCTGGCCGCTGCCAAGGTTGGCGTAGCCATGGGCGTAGCCGGCTCGGATACGGCGCTGGAAACAGCCGATATCGCTTTGATGGCCGACGATCTGGGCAAGTTGGCCTACGTCATCAATTTGAGCCGTAAGACAGTTGCCGTCATCAAGCAAAATATCGGTTTCGCCGTATTGATTAAAGTAGTGTTCATCCTGCTTACCTTCCTCGGTTTCGTCGATCTGTGGCTGGCAGTGCTCGCCGACATGGGTTCTTCCATTCTGGTCACGCTGAACGGTATGCGGCTAATGCAAAAAATAAGTTATAAAGTGTAATAGAATACAAGAAGGACTGACCTATATTGCGTCAGTCCTTCTCTTTATTAGCCGGCTTGCCCGATAAAACAATCTAAATTCACAGGGAAGCACCTAGCTTGTTCAGTCTCTCTCATTGTGCCGGATGTGATCCAACCCTTGCTGCAGCAACACGGCAATGTTATCGTCATTAAGCGAATACCACGCCAGCGTCCCTTCCTTACGATACTTAACCAAATGGGCCCCACGCAGTAAGCGAAGCTGCTGCGAAACGGCCGATTGCGCCATTTGCAGCACCGCTGCAATATCGCATACACACAACTCCCGTTTGGATAAAGCCTGTAGTATTTTAAACCGGGTCATATCGCCCAACAGCCGGAACATTTCCGTTATTTGCCGCGCTTCTCCTTCCGGCAGCATATCACTTTTGGCCAGACAAATATTCTGAGGGTGTTCACATAATTGTTCACACAGATCGGAATCGCAGGAATACTTTTTCATCGCACACCGCCTGAAGATGTAGTCATATCAAATATATCGGTTCTCATCCCTGCTGTCAAGAAACGGCTTTTCAAGCAATGCAGCGCTACAGACTACCGGCACAAACTCCCCTGGCAGCCGCCCGCAGGACTGGCCCAGGGATTAAAACTTACTAAGTATCCGAGGAACGCGTGAAACCACTTAATACCGGTAGTTTGCCTTTACCCAGATGGTACGACCCGGTTCGTTCACTCTAAAGGAAGAAGCGATGCCCAGCGCCGGAATCGAAGCACCCGAGCGGCTAATAAATTCGGCATAATTCTTGTCAAAAATATTATCCACACCGGCAGCAATCGTAATCTCCTTACTGGCTTTATAGCCCACATTGGCCGAAAGAAGGCCAAAACCGCTGCTGGCGCCCAAATCGTAACCGACTTCGCTGCCGCTATTTAAATCATAACGGGTTTGCGCCTGAACGCCGCGCCACAATAGGCCCGCTTCCAGCTTCTCATGACTGTATTTGAGGCCCAGCGTTCCTTCCAGCGGTGGGACTTGGGCCAAAGGCCGATGATCCGAATCATTATTGCCCCGTACATAAGCCAGCGAAGCGGTGACCGTCCAATTTTTATTCAGCGAGTAGGCCGCATCAACCTCGCCGCCATACAGGGAAGCATCCACATTCTCTGCCGTCTTGGTTGCCGAGTCATTGGCATTTTTAAACAAGATAAAGTCGTTAATATCGGCGTAAAACACCGACAGGCTGGTATTCAGTTTACCGGACCGATAAAGGAGCCCCGTGTCAAGCTGGGTGTTCTTCTCCGGCTTCAGGTAAAAATTAGTGTTCCGTTCCCAGTAATCCGCCGGCCGCTGGGCATGACCAAGGCCGATATACGTGGTAACCGGTGCGTTGGCGTGATCATGTTCATAGCGCAGGAAAGCGCCGTAGGTGCGGTCATGATCTTCTGCCGCCGTTTTTTCATTCCTTACGTCCAGGCTGTCGGTTCTCAGTCCGGCCAGCAGCCGGCTGTTATTGGCCAATTGGTGCTTAAACTCGCTGAATAAGCCATAATTGGTAAACGTCAAATCACGGACCATGCCGGTGGTATAAACCGGGGGATTTCCCATCATTCCCATGGCGCTCCGTCCAGCATGCTCATTTTTTTGATAATCCAGCCCTACTGTCGCCGTGGTGGTCCGACCTAAATTCAAATCTGCCGCCAGCCGTCCACCGTTGGTCGTCCGGTCAACTTCCATCGCCATTGGCATCATGGCACCAGGCCGCAGCGAATAGTTATCCATCACATGGTCCACATAGTTATGAAAGGCTTTGAATTCCAGGTTACGCACCACCGGTGATATGTTTTTCTTATTGAATTTAAAGCTGTAATCATTGCGGTCAAACTGGGGGCCGTCCATTGACCGGCCGCCGTAAGCCGCCTCGGCATCACTGGTCTCGGCGGTAAATTCGTACAGGGTATCGGCATCAGGCGTCCAGCCAAAGATACCGGTCAGGCTCTGCCTGGTATAGAACGAATGAACCTTATTGCCGTTACCGTCGGTATAATCATCGGCATTGGAGTGGGTTTTTATGATTCGCACATAGCCTTTGGTATCACCGGCCGTAATGTCCAACAGCTCATCATCACGACCGTTGCTGCCGAACAGTAGGCTGCTGTTGACACGAACGTCCGGTTTGTCAAACCGCTCCGTCTCCCGGTCAAACAATACCGTCCCAGAGACATTGCCGCCACCGTATTTGACCGTTTCCGGTCCTTTTAAAACGGTGATCTTGCTGTACGATTCGGGGAAAACATACGAGGTAGTGGGGTCCATCCGGCCGGGGCAGGCGCCAAACTGATAAGTGCCATCCAATAAAACATTAAGGCGCGTTCCTCCCAGCCCCCGGAAAACCGGATCACTGCCTGTCCCACCCTGACGGGCCACGGAAAACCCGGGAATATTTTTCAGATAGCCGCCGCCATCAGCCGCCGGCACCGGCTGTTTGGGCGACTTGGGGTCGGTTTCCACCGTCAGGGGATCACTGACCGCTGGCGCGGTAACCACAATCTCATCCAGCGTAAAGGTGAACTTTTCCTCTTCTGCCGCCCCGGCCGGCTGCGCATTGGCGGACAGAAGCAACAGGGAAGACACCGCCAGTATCCGTACTTTTTTCATCCGATCATCACCATTCTTATTTAATTTTCCAATCCACAGCATTGTACAAATTAGGGATTAGCGTTATAATTGATTATCATTATCAATTATAACTGCTTAGGGCTTGACACAATACTATCTCTAAGCACTATCTTGTTGACCTAAAGTACTAAAAACAGCACTTCTCTTTCTATTACAAATATCAGGCTCGCCTGCCTGGGAGGTATCCTATGCCGATTACTCAAATGAAATGGATCGCAGCCATCGTACCGGCTATCTGCATCGGCCTGTTTGAATTCGCCAGACACGAATACCTACAGGTGATTTCGATGAATTGGGGCAATGTGTTGGTGGCAATCCTGACAGGAATCATCTTTTTCTTATTTTCCCACGGCATCTTCGCCTTAATGGAAAACCTGTACGGCAAGCTGCAGCAGGAAAAACAGGAAACGGCGGTATTGCAGGAGCGTTCCCGGATTGCCCGCAATTTGCATGACAGTATCGCCCAGTCGCTGTTTTTTATGAACGTAAAAATAATGGACATCGAAAAGGCCTGCAAAAACGGCCAGCAGCCCTGGTCGGCAATTACCGACTTGCGGGAAGCCATCCGGTTTACCGATACCGAACTGCGGCAGCATATTTTTGCCCTGCAAACCGTGGCCGCCGATGACAATATCAATCTCATCGCCGCCATGCAGAATCATCTGCACCAGTATGAAGTGCAGACCGGGACCAAAGTCAATTTAGCCGTCACTTGCGCCACGCCAAATCCTTTTAACTCTTATGAACGCAAGCAGCTATTCCATATTTTTCAGGAGTTATTATTCAACATTCGCAAGCATGCCGCAGCAACGCAGGTGAATGTCAGCTTAAACGAAAACAGCGAAGCCTTTACCCTGACGATCGCCGACAACGGCAAGGGCTTTGTTGCGGCGGACAATCTCCGCAAAAAGAATTCCTTCGGTTATAAACTATTGGAACAGGATATAAAGTCCATTAAAGCCGACCTTAAACTGACCAGTAGTCCGGGTACCGGAACCACGGTAACGGTTACGAAAAACAAGAAAAAGGAGCTGTTCTCGTGACCATTAAAGTCCTGATCGTTGACGACCACTTCCTGTCCCGCAAGGGAATCGCCAGCATCCTTGCCGCCAATCCCCTGTTTGAAATTGTCGGTGAGGCAACCAACGGGACCGAAGCACTGGAAAAGGCAGTACAACTGCAGCCTGATCTTATTTTGATGGATATCCGCATGCCGGACGGTGATGGACTGGAAGCGACCGGCCGGATTAAATCGGCTATGCCCCAGACAAAAATCATCATGCTGAGCGTATCGGACGATGTCCAGGACTTCTTCGAGGCCATTAAACGCGGCGCCCAGGGGTATCTACTCAAGAATATGGAACCGGAATACTGGCTGGACTATATTGTCAGTATCGCCCAGGGCGAAGCTCCCATCTCCCGGGTGCTGGCAGCCAAAATCCTTCAGGAATTTGCCGGACAGAAGCAGACGGTTGCCGATAGCCGCTTGTCGGAACGGGAACAGGAAGTGCTGCAGCTAATCAGCCAGGGGCTTAGCAATAAAGAGATCAGTGAAACGCTATATCTCAGTGAAAGCACGGTAAAAAATCACCTGCGCAATATCCTGGATAAACTCCATGTGCAAAACCGGATGCAGTTGATTGCCTTTGCTTATAAAAATGGCCTGGTGGAGCATTAGCCGGAGTAAAACTAACTAACCCAGGTTTTCCAGCCTTGATCCGCAAAGCTGGAGAACCTGGGTTAGTTGTTCGAGGGATACTTCAACAATTCCGTTCCTTTGGCTCTGGGTACGCCGAAAAATAACGATAACCTTACATGGTCTGCTGCATCAAAGCGGCAAATTCCTGACGTAGACTACAGCTATCCCGAAATCCTTCCCGATAAATAATCTCAGCGGCCAGACCGGCTTCAAGGGTTGTGACAGCCTCATACTCCATAATCAGAAGAAGTAATTCCGGCTGCTGCGCTTCCAAGCTGCGGGCCAATTCCATAAGCTGCGATAGTACAGCGTCGGACTCTTTTACTGCTTTCTTGTATTTTGCATCAGTAACACTGGCCAGACTCAGGATATCACTTACTCTGTCAAAAACATACTGCTCAAATGCTTGCTTTAAAACACTATGTAACACACCAAAGCCCCCTACTCAGGCTGCGACATACACTGCCATCAGCTTTTTTATAGGGGGAAATTAAAAAGCGCATGCGAGGCTTTTTACCCTACACATGCGCTTTGCTTCGTCGTTTGCTAAAGCCCAAACCCAATAAACCGGAACGAAACCGGCTGTCAACAGAAAAGCAGTCAGTAAAATATGTACGCGAACACTTGCCTTTCCGTTGCCGGGATCAGGAATAGGCTGAATCATCTGCTGCGTGAAGTCGCACAGTTGCTCCCCAACATCCCACTATACCCGCGCCTCGCTTGTACTTCCGCGGGCAGCATTGTATAATAGAAATGTCGTCGTGGACAGCTTAGCTGTTACGTGTAGGTGTTCTGGCACCTTGCGCGAGCCTGGAAGTGCTCTAACACTTTCAGGTCACGGCGACTCTTTAATTTCCACCTATTTCTAATTATAGCCCTTTCTGGGTGAATTGCAAGTCAAGCGGGACAGGCCGACCAGGATTTTTTATTGACTGATTGCATATTTTACAAGCTATGGGTATAATATAAGAAAAGGACTGACGTGCTCTAACACGCCAGCCCAACAGACTGTCTAACCGAACGGTTAGCCCGGATTACGTTATTGAGAAATAACCGCAAACCATGGCGTGGGAGCGGTTATTTCTTTTTTATGATCAAAACAACGAGTGTTGCAAATGCAATCATCAGATACATTGCCTCAAACATTGAAATCATCATACCACCCCCTTTGGAAAAGGGTGTGGCTAACCGTCCCTCGACAACCTGTTGTAATTATTATAGCATAATCTTCCAGCTTGGAAAGATTATCACAGTTGTTCTCGATTTCCGTTTTTATAGAGTTGAAGCATCTGTTTCTTGAATTCGCTTGTAAACGTGCGTCGTTTGCTTCTGCCGACTCCTCCTATGTAACTGGCGGTGAAATTACCGTTGACGGGGGACTGAGCCAAGTTTAAATGTATATCTGCTCACTTTATAAATTTTCAGCAAATAGCAAAGCAATCCCGGCAGCTTACTACGGGATTGCTTTTTTGAATCATCTGCTCACACGCTTAAATAGATAATCGAATAGCGATAAAAAAATTAGCTAGACGTTTTCTTTCCCCGGAACTATTTCGATATTTGTTATCAGGCCATCCTCTACTGAAAAATGATAATAAAATATTTGCGGACTTCCCGGAAAGTTACCCCTAGTTATGGATGTTACTGCGGTTATCCCATGGTTTTCTTCGACAGCTGTCACTTCCGATTTCAACTGAAACTCGTTATTGCTGCCACCGCGCCATTTTTTCACTGCTTCTATACCATTGATGTGCTTTTTCTCGCCAATATCGTGAACATGAACGTCCACTGCCATACACCTGTCAATTGCTGTAAGGTCGTTTCCATTGATTGAGTCCATGTAAGTTTGGATAGGGGCCGTTAGTTTCACTGTCATCATGATCGCTCCTTATCTATTTAGAATAGTAACTGCACTATTTACCCGGGGTCCACTATCCTCCAGGCCAAGGATTTCCTCACAAGCTGTAACAAGAATACCATGTCGCGTACATTTTCCCTGATCGACTGGACCCACTTATTATTCATCACCTCCTGTTTTTTTATTGTACAGGAAGCAATAAGACAATAGTATGTCATATTCAATCCACGATATAAACTACTTTTGGTAACCGGGGCATCCGGTGCCGCCGCTGTCTGATTACCTCCGGCTAGTGAAGGGGCTCTGCCGCGGCCGCGTACAAATCCCTCCATTCTGGTTTATCGCCAGGGTGGGGGGATTTTTTTATTTTGCATGGATTGGATAAAAGGTGAAATACTAATAAAAATTATAAGGAGATTACATATGGATAAAAGCTATATTTATTTGATTTTTACCGCCGTGGCGGGAATTGCATTTTTATTCTTAGTGCCCAAGAATCAATACAAACGGTGTCTTCTCTATGGCCTTGTTTTTGGTGGAATTATAGATGTTCTTACTATAGCTGCATTTGTTCCCATAAATCAGATACAATTTATGAATATGGGAAACTTTAGTGTGTTGGGATTCATCCCCATATTTGTTCCGATTACATGGACTTTTGATTTTGCAATATTCTTTTATCTAATGCCGAGAAGAAAAGGCTTTTTAGCTCTTTATGTCCTTACCTTTACTGCCTTGAGCTATGTTATAGGAGAATTGATGAATGCTTATGATTTATTTGAATATACAGGAATGCCCAAATATGTGGCCGTTTTAATCTTTTTAGCCTGGTATTCCTTTTCGGCTTGGTTTTACTTGCGAGATACACAAAGTACTTCAGTAATTCAACCTGTAGTATCTAAACCGCTTAAAAATGAGGATGATGAAAGAGAATGAAGAAATAGCCCGGTGGCCTAGGCTGCCGGGCTTATTTTTATTTGGGAGGGGTCCCCTTAGCGGAGCCGGGCCGTATGGTATCGCCGCCGTCTAATTGCCTCCTGGCTAGTGAAGGGTCCTGCCGTAGCCGCGTACCCCCAAATTGTTCGGCCACCTTACGGCTTAACTCTTCCTTTTGCTATAAAAACGAAAAAAAGGCTTTACGAGAATCCCGTAAAGCCTTTCTACTATTCAAAATGGCGACCCCGGCAGGATTCGAACCTGCGACCTTTTGATTCGTAGTCAAACGCTCTATCCAGCTGAGCTACGGAGTCATTTCGCCAGCCATTTACCGGCCAACGAAAATTATTATATCACTTTTTAATAAGCATTGTCAACAAATATTATTATATTTCCTTAAAATACCTCAGCGACCCTGTTCAATTTATTCACAGGCCGTGGATATCTTGGGTGGAAATGTCCTGTTTATTGTAGATAACTGCTGTGCATAATGGGAGGGTAAAACAGTTATTCAGCAAGTTGTCCACCTTTTGCACAGGGTTATCCACAGAAACAATGGAGATTTTATGCGAAAATCAGGTTTTTTCCACAATTGTCATAGAAGCGTTTTCCACTTATCCACATTTACATAGAATTTGTGAATAAAAATGTGGATAAGTTGTTATTGCCCTGTTAGTTAAAATAATTGATACCGGCCTGGAAGATTTGTTGGTCTTTATTGCCGGGGACATTTTTGGCAATTTGCTCGCCAGTCCGTTCGGAATGACCCATTTTACCAAGCACTCTGCCGTCCGGGCTGGTAATTCCTTCAACAGCTTCAACCGAACCGTTCGGGTTGTGGATAATATCCATGGACGGCTTACCGTCAAAATCCACATACTGAGTGGCAATCTGGCCTTGCTGAATCAGTTGACTGATCATTGCCGGGCTGGCGACAAACCGGCCTTCACCATGCGACATGGCCACAGTGTGGATATCGCCCACTTCCACCCGGCTGAACCAGGGCGACAGGTTGGAGACCACTTTGGTCTTCGACAGGCAGGATATATGGCGCCCCAGCGTGTTATAGGTCAATGTCGGGCAGTCCGGAGTAAGGTCACGAATTTCGCCGTAGGGGACCAGTCCCAATTTGATGAGTGCCTGAAAACCGTTGCAGATGCCCAGCATCAGGCCGTCCCGCTTTTGCAGTAGTTCGGTTACCGCTTCCTTGACGCGGGGATTTCTAAACAACGTAGCGATAAACTTGCCGGAGCCGTCCGGTTCGTCACCGGCGCTAAAGCCTCCCGGCAGCATAACAATCTGCGACTGACGGATGGCAGCTACCGTGGCGGCAATAGCCTCTTCCACAGCGGCCGATGTCAGATTGCGGATAACGAGCGTCTGCGGCAGGCCGCCGGCTTGCGCAAAGGCCCGGGCCGAGTCGTATTCGCAGTTGGTGCCGGGGAATACGGGGATAAACACCCGCGGCTTAGCGATCCGTACAGCCGGTTTGCGGCTATTCCTTCCGGAAAAGGCAACGTTCTGGGGTTGTCCTGTTGCCATGCCGGCCTGGGTCGGGAAGATTCTTTCCAGAGGCTTTTCCCAGGCGGCCTGGGCATCGCGTAAAGCAATGTCCTGTCCGTTCACGGTAAGAACAGGGTTTGCCTGTGTATAACCCAGGCAGCGGAACGGTACTTCACCAAAGGCGGCCTTTAGCTCTACGCCGGGCGCCATTTCCAATAGAATGGAACCGTAATCGGAAGCAAACAGTTCCTCTGAGGTAAACGTACCGTCAAAGCAAACGCCAATCCTGTTACCAAAGGCCATTTTGCTGATGGCTGCCGCCACCCCGCCGTAACGTACGGTATGTGTTGCCAGGACTTTTTCCTGGCGGATAAGATCATGAATCTTGCTGTAATTAGTTTCCAGCGCAGCAAAGTCAGGCAGTTGCCGTTCGTCCCGCGGCAGGGAAACCAACACTACCGGATTGCCGGCAGCTTTAAATTCCTGGGAGACAATGTTCTGGGCCTTAGCCACATCCACGGCAAAAGCAACCAGGGTAGGCGGCACCTGCAGGTCCTTGAAGGTGCCCGACATGCTGTCCTTGCCGCCGATGGCCGGAATGCCCAGCCGCTTTTGGGCGTAATAGGCACCCAGCAGGGCGCTGAACGGCTTGCCCCATTTGGCAGGGTCGTTGCCGAGCTTCTCAAAATACTCCTGCAGCGTCAGGCGGATAGCCCGGTAATCACCGCCCAGAGCAACCACCTTCGCCACCGCTTCGATGACGGCGTACAGCGCGCCATGGAAGGGGCTCCAACTGGAAAGCTGCGGGTTATAGCCATAAGTCATGAGGGTGGCCGTACTGGTTTCGCCGTCCAACACGGGAATTTTGGCCGCCATGCCTTCAGCCGGCGTAGCCTGATAGGTACCGCCAAAGGGCATCAGGACAGTGCCGGCACCGATGGTGCTGTCAAAGCGTTCAACCAGACCTTTTTGGCTGCAGACATTCAGATCGGCCAGCATAGCCAACCAGGCCTGCCGCAAATCACCTTTTTGCGCAAGCACAGGCTGCGGCAATTGTTTGAAGTAGTCCGAGCCGCTATCCGGTGCGGCTACCTTCACCTGGGTATATTGGGTTACCCCATTGGTATTTAAGAAGTCCCGGCTGAGGTCAACAATGGTTTTGCCACGCCAGGCCATTTGCAGGCGGTGTTTGTCGGTAACAATGGCTACCACGCTGGCTTCCAAATTCTCTGCGTCAGCATACTGGCAGAAGGTGTCTACCTGTTCGGCTGCCACGACCACGGCCATCCGTTCCTGTGACTCGGAAATAGCCAGTTCGGTGCCGTCCAATCCTTCGTATTTCTTGGGAACAGCGTCGAGATTGACGGCAAGGCCGTCGGCCAGCTCGCCGATAGCCACCGAAACACCGCCGGCGCCAAAGTCGTTGCAGCGTTTGATCAACGTGCTGACTTCGGGGTTTCTAAACAGTCGTTGCAGTTTTCGTTCAGTCGGGGCATTCCCCTTTTGCACTTCGGCGCCGCAACTGGCCAGCGATTCCTCGGTGTGCTCCTTGGAGGAACCGGTGGCGCCGCCGCAGCCGTCCCGGCCGGTCCGGCCGCCCAGCAGGATAATGACATCGCCGGGCTGCGGCTGTTCCCGGACGACGTTGCGTTTCGGCGCGGCCGCAATGACGGCGCCAATTTCCATCCGTTTGGCAATAAAGCCTTCGTCGTAGACTTCCGCTACCTGGCCGGTTGCCAGGCCGATCTGATTACCATAGGAGCTATAGCCGGCCGCCGCGCCAAGGGTAATCTTGCGCTGCGGCAGTTTGCCCGGCAGCGTGTCGGCAATGCCGGAGCGGGGATCGCCGCTGCCGGTAACCCGCATGGCCTGGTACACATAGGAACGGCCCGACAGCGGATCACGAATAGCACCGCCCAAACAGGTAGCCGCGCCGCCAAAGGGTTCGATTTCCGTCGGATGGTTATGGGTTTCGTTTTTAAACATCACCAGCCAGTCTTCTGTCCGGCCATCTACATCGACCGGTACGACAATACTGCAGGCGTTGATTTCGTCCGATTCGTCCAAATCGGTCAACTTGCCGCTCCGTTTCAGCTCGCGCATGCCCATCAGCGCGATATCCATCAGTGACATTGCCCGCGGGGCGTCACCGTAGACATCTTGCCGGGCGTGGCGGTATTCGGCAAAGGCGTCCGCCACCGGCTGACTGTAAGGGCCGTATTCCATTTCGACCTGTTCAATATTGGTCAAGAAGGTGGTATGGCGGCAATGATCGGACCAGTAGGTATCAATGACTTTCAGTTCGGTAATGGTCGGGTCCCGGTGTTCGTTATCGCGGAAGTAGCTTTGGCAAAAAGTCAGATCAGCCAAGCTCATGGCCAGTCCCATATCGGC
The DNA here is from genome assembly GCF_900110485.1 of Propionispora vibrioides. Taxonomy (NCBI): domain Bacteria; kingdom Bacillati; phylum Bacillota; class Negativicutes; order Selenomonadales; family Sporomusaceae; genus Propionispora; species Propionispora vibrioides. The sequence goes on from NZ_FODY01000011.1 coordinate 14,907, forward strand.
CATCATCGCCTTCAGCTCATCCTCCGTTTTAGCGATGAAGCCGGTCAGAACAGCCACATCGTCCGGTATGGTTGCAGGCACATCCAGACTGTCCGGTTTAGTAAGCTGCGCTTCCCGTGATTCAACCGGATTGATGCAATAGGCTTTGATGCGCGCCAACTCGTCCGGCGAAACAGCCTCCTGCAGAATGACCACCTTGGCTGAAGCTACCGCCGGCCGCTCCTTCTGGGTAAGCATCTGAACACACTGCGCCGCCGAGTCAGCCCGCTGGTCGTACTGACCAGGTAAAAATTCCATGGCAAACAAACTGTCACCGGCTGTAGAGGGCAGTTCCTCATCGTATACATCATCTACCGTCGGTTCGGAGAAGATAGTATTGCGGGCCAGGATATATTCTTGTTCGGTCAGGCCGGCCAAATCATAACGGTGGACCAGTCTGACCCCGGTCAGGCCGCCAATTCCCAGGTTTTCCTTCAAATCCTGATATAAACTCTGCGCTTCCACCGCAAAGGGTTTTCGCTTTTCCACATACATTCGTTTGACAGCTTGCGTCATTGGTTCGCCTCCATTTTATTTAAGTATGGAACACGTTGTTTATTGCTTTTAGTATGTTAACCAAAGAGTGGCATAAGCATAAGAAAAGACGGCAGCGTTCCCTCGATAACCGACATAGTCGGTCCTACAAAAAAATAACCATAGGTATAAATTTTTATAATTATTCTGCAGAAGACGGGATTATCCTGCAAGAAATGCCGCATTTCACCCCGTCCGGCAACAGTGTTCCGCCAGCTTTGGACAAACTATCCGAAACGTCTACTGGCGGCGGCTTTTGTGAAGTATTCCGTTAGCTTGGAGATATAAAAATAAACATGCGCCTTAAAGAAGCCTAAGGCGCATGTTTATTTTATATTAAGCAGGCGAAACGATGCCGACCAGCAGTTCCACAGTACCGAACCGAACGGTGAGCGGAATCCGATATCCCTTGATATTGGCGGTATCCGCCCCTTGTATGACGGACGGGAAATGCAGATCCAGCTCCACCCCTTTATCGGAGGCATTTACACAGAAAATTCCGTTAACCAGGTTCACGAATTCGGCAATGCTGTCCCGGGCCAGTTCATCCACGCTGCTGAGCGGTTCCTGACTGTAGCGGCGGGCAATTTCCAACAGGCAGTCTTCTTTTAAAATCAAGCCGGTCACCATATCGCTTTGGCAGCGAATGACCTGGGTGGCAACCCAGTCGGACGGGGCCACCTCACCCAGTACGGCTTCCGCGCCGGCAATGGGCACTTCGTCGAGAAAGCGGATGATATTACGCATAAATAAGGCCGTATAATCCAGGAAAAGAGCTTTGTTGTCCCCGGCTCCGGCAAGTTGCAGGATGCCTTCCAGCATCGTACTGTCCACCTGGGCACCGTCTTTGTCCGAGGTCAGCTTATTTTCCTGATTGTAGTTGACCATGGCGCTTTCCAGTTCGGCCAGGCTCAAATAGCCTTGATCGATAATGGCCTGGCTCAGGTTCAGCTGCTTGGAGCTTTGCTTGCTTAGCAGTTCATCGAGCTGCTCTACCGTAAGATATTGTTTTTCGATGGCGATTTCACCAAACCGCTTGTCCCTGCTGCGCTGCAATTCGTGAATCTCTTCCACCTGATCAGCGGTAAGCATGCCCGCATTCATTGCCAAGACGCCCAGTTTGACCCGCACCGACTGTTCCAGTGTCAGGCACTCCGATAATTGAGCAGTAGTCAGTAAGCCTTTGTTGAGTAAATATTGACCAAAAAATTGACTAAACATCGTCATTCAGTCCCCTCTTTATTTCGATATCTTGGCAATAGCCTTGGCAATTTGCTCAACGCTATAAGGTTTTTGTATGAAGTCCATGGCACCGCCCTTAAGCGCCTCAATCAGCTTACTTGAGGTTCCTGCCGAAGACAGCATAATCACCTTAGCTTCCGGATCCTGTTCCCGCAGACGCTGCAAAGCCGTCAAGCCGTCCGCTTCGGGCATGACGATATCCAGGAAAACCAGATCGGGCTTGTTGTATTTATACACATCGACAACCATTTTCCCGTCTGAAGCTTCTATCACCTCGCAATCCATCTCTGCCAGGATATCCCGCAGTTTTTTTCGAACCAGAAGGGAGTCATCACAAATTAACACTTTGACTTTGTTTGTTGCTGCCATAGAAAGAGCCCTCCTCCTCCCGCCCGCCAGGCGGCTTCCTTTTTCATTTAATGATTTAGTTACTTGCCAATATGTATGCTGTTTCTACACATTCTTCATGAATCCTGTCGAGGCAATAGAAAATTAACAAAATCCTAGAAAAAAGAGACCGCCTGCAGGCAGCCTCTTCTTTACCGGTATCACCGGGAAGTTAGATCAGTTTCATATCCTTTAATACATTGTTCATATTGTGAACGGCTTCGGCGCTCTTATTGAAGGCAGCCTGTTCTTCGGCGTTCAGTTTGTAATCCACAATGGATTCCCAGCCGTCTTTACCCAGAACAACCGGTACGCCCATGCAAATATCGCTTTGGCCGTATTCGCCGTCCAAAGCTACGCAGCAAGGGAAAATTTTCTTTTCGTCAAGCACGATGGCTTTAACCAAAGCGCCGCAGGATGCGCCGGGAGCATACCAGGCGGAAGTGCCTAACAGCTTAGTCAGCGTAGCGCCGCCTACCATGGTGTCGGCAGCCACTTTCTGCAAGGTTTCGGCGTCCAGCAAAGTGGAGATCGGAATACCCTGATAAGTAGCGAAACGGGTCAACGGGATCATCGTAGTGTCGCCGTGTCCGCCGATAACAAAACCTTGGATATCGGTAGCCGGACGGTCAAGTGCCTGGCTCAGATAATATTTGAAACGGGAGCTGTCGAGAATGCCGCCCATGCCAATTACGCGGTTTTTCGGCAGGCCCAGTGCTTTATACGCCAAATAGGTCATGGTATCCATCGGATTGCTGATTACGATGATAATAGCGTCAGGCGAATATTTCAGAATATTGTCGGCTACACCTTTTACAATACCGGCGTTAGTACCGATCAGGTCTTCACGGGTCATGCCGGGTTTACGGGGAATACCGGAAGTAATTACCACTACGCCCGACCCAGCAGTTTTGCTGTAATCGCCAGTACTGCCAATTACTCTGGTGTTGAAGCCCAGGGTGGTAGCCGTTTGCATAATATCCATGGCTTTGCCTTCAGCTACGCCTTCTTTGATGTCCAATAGAACAAGCTCGCTTGCTAATCCCTGCTGTACAATGACGTTTGCACATGTTGCGCCTACGTTACCTGCACCAACTACAGTAATTTTCATGTTGTCATCATCCTCCTAAAGTTTGTACCCTAAGGGTTGTACCTTTTACATGTAAATTATACATCGTTTTCTAGTATTTATCATCATATTTATCGCAAAGAATGTGAAAAAAATTACATGTGCTAATGTTCCACAAACTCTGAAACTACCATTTCTTCACAGGTCTTTTCCCGTAAGGCTCCATTGCCGTCGACTTACCTATAGCCGTATTTCAAAAAATTTTAATGAAGTATGGCACAGAAAACACCGTCAGGGAGTGTCTCGGATAGTTTGAAGACACACTAGGTTTTAAAATGACGCCACCCGGGCATCATGCTATAATAAAGAGAGTTCATTCTTTTTGTCTACGAGGTTTCTTATGGTTACACCTTCTGCTCGGATTCGTGAGATCGATCTTCTACGGGCCTTGGCTATTGTGCTGATGACCCTGTTTCACGCCATATTTGATGCGGCGGAATTTTACGATGCCAATATAAGCTACACCAGCGGCATTTGGTACTACACCGGCAAGCTGTCGGCCATTCTGTTCCTGCTGACCTCGGGCATCAGCGTCACCTTAGGATCCCATAGTTTGAAACGGGGTCTGACCGTACTGGCAGCCGGCCTGCTGGTCATTGCCGCCACCTATTGGTTTAGCCCTGCCAGCTTTGTCATTTTCGGCATCCTGCAGCTTATCGGGACAAGCATGCTGACCTATCCTCTGTTGCGGCGGCTTTCCTGCCCGCTCCTTGCGCTGCTGGCCATCGCTGCCTGGCTGGCCGGCCTCAGCCTGCAGGGCGTAACCACCGGCAGTCTTTATCTGCTGCCGTTTGGTGTCACACCGCCGTTCTTTGCCTCGCTGGACTATTATCCCCTGCTGCCCTGGTATGGCTTTTTTGTGGCCGGCTTGCTGCTGGGCAAAGTCTGTTATCCGGCGCGGCAACCGTTGTTTCCCCACTTGCCGGATCAACGCCTGCTGACCGGTCTGGAGTGGCTGGGACGTCACTCGCTCCTCACCTACTTGATCCACCAACCGGTTCTGTTACTCCTCTTTGCCGTCTTTATGCCGCTCCTGTAAGCCGGTAGGTTAATAGCCTTCCCCGCCTTACCGACCTTTATGTAATGAGGTGACCGCTTGATGTATACACTGTTTTTCCGGTCCCGTTTCCTGCTGCTTTACGCCTGCTGTTTACTGCTTGGGCTGTTTACGCCGCTCCCCGCCCTGGCTGAGCCGGCCGGAACTCTTTACGTGATCAATGGTCTGACCAGCGGCGAAGACACCCGCCAACCCGGCGACGATGTGAAAAAGATCGAGCCTTTCAGCGACAGCCTCTATCAATATACCGACTTTGCCAACGGCTTCAGCCTGCGCTATCCCTCCGGCATGATCGCCGACGCATCCCTGTCGGCTGTCCGCACCCTCTTTACCGACGGCCAGACCGACATCCTGGTGTTTTATGATTCACTGGCCGATAAACAGTCCTCAGCCGCCGAACTGATCGAATACGGCAACCGCTTCCGTTACAATACGGCCGATCACCGGATCGAAACCGATAAAACCCTGTACATAAACGGGCGCCAGGTTCATCTTCTCAAATGGACCCGCCGCCAGCTATCCCGCGTCGCCGGTGACAAGAACCATTATGTTTCGGCGGAAATCGTAAAAAATCCTTACGAAGTATACACCCTGCTCATCAAGTCGGCCAAGCCGATTGAAAATGAGCTGGAACTCATCCAAAGCGTCTCGCTGTTCCCGCCTCAGGGGCACCCCGGCATCTATAAGCGGCAAAGCGCCTCCACCACGCCTCTGAATGAGGAAACCCGTGCCTTCCTGCACACCTATTTCGGCCCGGACAGTTCCTTTCATTGGGGCGTGTTTGAACCCAGCGCCCCTTACAACATGACCAATCTGCTCCGGCTGGAAGATTCCTTTGGTTACCGCTTCCCCTTTGTCATCCGCTATCAGTCACTGGACGAGAACATGCCCCTGCAGGGCTTACAAAACGCCTACCAGCACCAGACCTATGTGGAGCTGACGCTGCAGACACTGCTGCAGGAGGCCGGGGTGAACGCGCTCAAGCTCGGCGCGTCCGGTCAGGTTAACGCCGGCATTGTCTATGATATGCTGGACGGCCAATATGACGACTACCTGGCGGAATATGCCCGGCGGCTAAAAGAGTTCAACCACCCGGTGCTGTTTAGACTGAACAATGAAATGAACGGCGACTGGTGCTGGTATTCGGCCTACTACACCGGGAAGGACGCCGATCTCTACATCGCGCTCTGGCGCTACATCCAAACGGTATTTGCCAATCACGGCGTGGACAATGTCATCTGGGTCTGGAATCCGCACGACCTGTCACGGCCGGATTTTAAGTGGAACCATTATCTCATGTATTATCCCGGCGACGAATATGTCGACCTGATCGGCCTGACCGGCTATAACACCGGTACCTATTTTCCGGGTGAACGGTGGCGGGAATTCAAAGACATCTATACGCCACTCTACAGCGAATATGCCTCCCTATTCAACAAGCCTTTCCTGATCACCGAATTTGGCTCCAATTCCGTCGGCGGCGACAAAGCGGCCTGGATCCGCGGCATGTTTGACCATATGGCCGATTTCCCCCGCATCAAGGCGGCCATTTGGTGGAGCGGCATTGATTACGATCAATTGGGACAGCCGGGGCGCATTTATCTGATTAATGAAACGGAAGAGATTATCCAGGTGTTCCGTGAGCGGCTGAAAGAGTATGAACCCAAGCGGCAGCCACCGGACCAAAACCCGGATCATAAAGAAAGCGGTTGACAGTATCTTGCTGTCAACCGCTTTCTTTATACCTGCAGTCCCAGTTGCCTCATGACTTCAATCAGCTTCTCCGTATTTACCGGTTTTGCCGCATACGCCTCACAGCCTTTTTGGAAGGAATTACGGACGTACTCGGTGTCGTGCAAGGCTGTGATCATAATAATTTTGGTCTGATCCGCCTCGGCTACGCCTTTTTGCTTTTCTAAATCACGGATAGCTTGCAGGGCTCTCATGCCATCCACCTTGGGCATCATAATATCCAGGCAGATTAAGTCATAGGGATCTCCCACATCCCAGGCCATCAGGAAGGCTTCCACCGCCTCCATGCCATTTACCGTCAGATCACATTCACCATACTGCGATAATATTTTGTCCAAATATTTGCGGCTGGCCAAATCGTCTTCAGCAATCAAGATTTTCATAACATCCACCCCGTTTCACATCATATTTTATCTACATCCTTCAGCAGGCTTGACAAACCGCTTAAATCCATCTATGTATCCTCCGAAACTCCATATATCCCTTTTCCAGCTCGGCAATTCCCTCGTTTACCTCTTGCTGCTTCTCCTTCCGGCAAAGCAGCTCCAGCCGAAAGGCAGTCATTTTTAACCCGTGGGCATCAAGACTGGCGGCACTGTTCTTGACCTGATGCGCCAATTCGCCGATGGCGGAGAAATTACATTCCGCCGCGGCCCGCTCCTGGCGCAGCCGCTCAATACATTTGCCCATAATCTCCCGGATTTGCTCCGGGTTGTGGTAATCCGCCCCCTCGCTGGAGCCATGCTGCAGAGCGGCCACCACTTCCCGTTCCCGCTGCCTTAGAATGACCGATTCGATCGCCTGAAACAAATTTTCCATCTGGATGGGCTTAGCGACATAACCGTCCATTCCCGCCGCCAGAAACCGCTCCCGGTCCCCGACCAGCGCATGGGCCGTCACTGCAATGATCGGGATATGCTTTCCTGCCGGTTTTTCCATCTGGCGGATTCTTGCCGTTGCTTCCAGTCCGTCCATGCCCGGCATTTGCACATCCATCAGAATGAGATCCGGTTGTACCCAGGACAATTGTCGCAAAGCCTCCAAGCCGTTATTGGCGACATGCACTTGATAGTCCCTGCCGCGGAGCATCCGGGTAATGACCGACTGATTAACCGCTTCATCTTCCACCAGCAAGATACGGACTACATCCTGCGCGGTTACGGCAATAGCCGCTGGCGGCAGCTCTGCCGGACCGGCCGCTACAGCAAAAGGCAACACAATATAAAAGGTGCTGCCTGCCCCGCGTTCACTTTCCACACCAATCCGGCCGCCCATAATCTCAGTCAATTGCTTGGAGATAGCCAGGCCCAAGCCACTGCCGCCGTATTTGCGGGTAAAGGACCCGTCAATCTGGCTGAACTTTTGAAACAGAGCGGGAACATCCTCCCGGGCAATCCCAATGCCCGTATCGGTCACCCGGAACTCCAGTTCAATATGTCCGTCTGTCGCCGGCCGTTGCTGGACACAAAAGGTTACTTGACCGTTGTCGGTAAATTTGACGGCATTGCTTAAAAGATTATTTAAAATCTGCTGCAACCGGTGCGGGTCACCCTTAACAAAAGGCGGAATGGTCTCCGGGATATGATAATCCATCATCAAACCCTTATTTCGGGCATGGGAATAATGAATGGGTATCGTCTTGCGCAAGAGTTCCTTCAGATCGAAAGCAATGGTTTCCACCGTCAGACGGCCGGCTTCCATCTTGGAGATATCCAGTACGTCATTGATGACATGAAGCAGGGAGTTGGCGCATTCTTTGGCAATGTTCATATTGTCCCGCTGTTCGGGCTGTAGCGGCGTCATCAACGTTAGATCAATCATCCCCAGAATGCCGTTGAGCGGCGTCCGGATCTCATGGCTCATATTGGCCAGAAACTGGCTTTTGGTGCGATTGGCTCTTTCGGCCGCCTCCTTGGCTTCCTGCATGTCCCGCTCCGCCGCTTTACGCTCGGTGATATCCAAAATAGAGCCAATATAGCCGGAAAAACTGCCATCCAGACCATAAAAGGGTTTACCCATTTCCAACACCCAGCGATATTCTCCGTCATAGCGCTTCAGCCGGTACTCCAGGGAAAAGGGCCGTTGCACAGCAAAGGCGCTGTCAAATTCCTGGCAGCGATGCAAATAGTCCTCGCTATGCACCAGGTCCTGCCACTCACAGTCTGTTCTCCCGCCGCTATGGCCGCCGGTAAACTGCAGCCAGCTCCGGTTAAAGTAGTCGCAGGTTTTATTGATACCGGCCCGCCAAATGAGCACCGGAAAATTTTCAAACAGGGTCAGATAAAAATCACGCGATTTGGACAGGTTCTCCTGCAGCAGCTTATATTGGGTAATATCCTCAACGATCAGCAGCACACACCGCCGGTTGCCCAAAAACAGCGGTACGGCGCTTACCCGCCACCAGACTCGGGTGGGAACGTCGTCCACCTTGATCATTTTGGGAAACTCTTCCCCATAACTGCTTTCGCCTGACAGCAAGGCTTTATTCAGCATGCGGGTCATCGGACAGATGGGGCAACTCTCACCTTCGCCGCAACCCCTGGGCGAATGAGAGTTGTTGACACATTGAAAAAATTCCCCCACCGGCTGGTCGTAGATCTCGGCAAAGTCCTGGCGGCTTTTTTTCATAGCCTCCCAGTTAATCTGCTCGATGCGCCGTTCTTCGTTCAGAATTAGCATGCCCACCGGCACGGTATTAAAAATGGTCTCCAGCTTTCGCTGTTTGCTGATCACCTCTTTTTCCGTCCGTCTAATCCTGTCGATGTCCCGGAGCAGCATCACTACCCCGTACTGATTATAGCCTGCATCCTTGACCAGCGAGGCGGTAGCGGAAATATATCCCCTTGTTCCGTTGCGGCGGATGATGACCGAATCCCGCGGCAGACCAATGCCAGAGGACCCTCGGGCAGCCTCAGCCACCGGGCTGGGCACCGGCAAGCCCGTTTCGGCATGAACAATTTGCAGAATTTCATCCACATGCCGCCCCATGGCCGCTTGCGCCGACCAGCCGGTAATCAGTTCCCCGGCCGGATTTAAAAAAGTAATCTGACCGTGCTGATCGGTAATAATCACCCCGTCACCCATGCTGGCCAGTACAGCCTCCATATTTTTCATATTTTCACCGCCTTGCGTCTTCGCGGGGCGAACAGCCCGGCCGCGGATTCGATGCATATCCCTCACCACCTTTAGCAAAATTAATCATAGCGGTTTATTTCATCTGCCCCAACAGGGTATAAATCAACCGGGGAATATCCTCCAGGGACGCCTGCTTCTCAACGGCGCCGATTTCATGAGCCGCCTTGGGCATACCGTATACTACGCTGGATTGCTCGTTTTGCCCGATGGTCCTGGCCCCCTGCCGGCGCATAGTCAGCAAACCCCGGGCGCCATCATAGCCCATACCGGTCAAAATGACCCCTACCGCTTTCTCCTTAACCACCTGGGCCATACTCTCAAAAAGCACGTCCACCGAGGGGCAATGCCCATTGACCCGTTCTTCCTGGCGGCATTCTACCGTATATAACGTTCCTGTCTTTTTAATGCGCATGTGATAATCGCCGGGAGCAATCAGCGCCAGTCCCGGATAAATCCGGTCGCCGTTTTTCGCCTCTCTCACTTCCATAGGACAGGAATTGTTCAGCCTGTCGGCATACATGGCCGTAAACCGCGGCGGCATATGCTGCACCACCAAAATACCTGGGGCGTCGGCCGGCATGGTCTGCAAAATACTATAGACCGCTTCTGTCCCGCCGGTGGATGAGCCAATGGCAATGAACACGCCGCGGCAGTCCGCTCCATTCCGGCTGTCTATGGCAGCACCGGCCGCCCGTTGTTTCCAGTGGCCCACCTTTGCCACCGAGGCAATTTTCACCTTTACAACCAGCTCGTTAACCAGAGCTTCCAGGCCCCGCATATTCTGCATGTCCGGTTTCGTCACAAAATCAACCGCTCCGGCATTGAGTGCCTCAAACACGTTATCGCTGACGGCGCTGATGACGACAACAGGTAGGGGATATTGCGGCATCAGCCGCCGCAAGAAATCAATGCCGCTCATTTTGGGCATTTCCACATCCAGCGTTACCACGTCAGGATCAAACTCGATGATTTTATCCCGGGCTTCATAGGCATCGGCCGCCGTAGCCACCACCTCAATGACACTGTCCAGCGCCAGGCCTCTGGCAATCAGCTCGCGAAAAACCAAAGAATCATCTACTACCAGCACTCTTATTTTCTTGCGCAAGATCGACATGCTATCTATTCCTTTCTGTAGACTGCCGGCATAATGTACCTGTACTTTGTCTGGCTACGGTTGATGGATTCCGAATGCCCGATAAATAAATAGCCTCCCGGTTCGGTATACTCATAAAACTTGTCAAGTAAGGCCGCTCGCTCGGCAGCCCCAAAGTAGATCATCACATTGCGGCAGAAGATAGTATGAAACTTTTTCTTAAACGGGAAGGCTTCTTTCAGATTGAAAACCCGGTAAATCACGGCGTTTTTTATCGTATCCGCCACCACACGCCGCTCGTCGTCGAGACGGCGGAAATAGGCGGATTGCCAGCTTGGCGGCAAAGCGGCGATGCTTTCCGTGGGATATATCCCCTGCACGGCCTTTTCCAGAACCTCGGTGGAAATATCCGTGGCCAGCAGCTTGGTATCCCACGGTTGACCGCTGCCCCGGAAGTAATCGTTCAGAATCATGGCCAGCGTATACGGTTCCTCGCCGCTGGAACAACCGGCACTCCAAATTCTCAGGTCCCGGTCGGCGACGGCAGCAGCCAGATAGGGCAGCACGGTGGCCTTAAAAAATTCAAAATGCCTGACCTCCCGCATAAAATAGGTATGGTTTGTCGTGAGCCGGTTCAACAGCATGGCCAGGGCTTGGCCGCTTTTATCGGAAATCACTTCCCGGTACAGTTCGGAAAAACTGTTTAAATTTCTTTGTTTCAACACATTTTCCAGTCTTCCTACCACCAGGGCCCGTTTTTCCTGGCCCAAATGAATCCCGTAATGGGTTTTCAGAAAATCAGCGATCAATTGAAACTCTTGATCGGATATATCCGTCATAAGCCTTCCCCCAAAAAACATCTGTGCCGGACTGCTGCCGGATATGGCAAAGAGCCTTTTCGCCGGCTGGGCCGGCTATCGCCCGACTATTGCCTGCTAAAGACTCTGTGCCTTGGGGCGTGTTTGCAAACACACCCTAGTACTTGCCGAAATCGTTACTGCCCAAGGATATTTTAATTTTACTGTTTGCCGGCTTATCTGCCGGGGCTCCTGGCTCGCTTCCGGTTGGTGAGGGATTTGCTCCGGCCATGGTTTCCAGCATTTTTATGATATCCGGCCGCAGATTTTCCAGTGAATCCTGACTGTAGCCAACCTTTTTAAGCTTGAATTTATTGACCAGGTTACGCAGTAGTTCAGCCTGACTGGACAGTTCTTCACTGGCCGAGGCGCTTTCTTCGGCAGTAGCCGAGTTGGTTTGCGTAACCTGCGACACCTGCATAATTCCCTGGTTGACCTGGGCAATGGCCGTGGCCTGCTCATTGGAGGCGCCGGCAATATCGGCCACCAGGTCTGCTGCATGCGATACCTTTTCAACAATCTGTTTCAGGGCTTCCGCCGTTTCACTGGCAATTTTCGTCCCGGCATCCACCTTTTTGATTGAACCTTCAATCATCGTTGTCGTTTCTTTAGCCGCATTAGCGCTGCGGGCCGCCAGGTTGCGCACTTCCTCCGCCACGACGGCAAAACCTTTGCCGTGCTGCCCTGCCCGGGCCGCCTCTACGGCGGCATTCAAGGCCAGGATATTGGTTTGGAAGGCAATCTCATCGATCACTTTAATAATCTTGGAAATGTTGGCCGACGATTCATTAATATCCTCCATCGCCCGTAGCATGCCGCCCATCTGATTTTCGCCCCGGCCGGCATTTTCTTTCGCCTCAACCGCCAGTTCATTGGCCCGGGTGGCGCTAATTGCGTTCTGTTTAGTCTGGGTGGCAATTTCCTCCATTGAAGCCGACAGTTCTTCCACCGAGCTTGCCTGTTCCGTGGACCCCTGCGACAGGGCCTGACTGGAATCGGATACCTGACGGGACGCGGCGGCTACCTGTTCGGCCGAGGAATTAATATTGGTCAGTACATGATTAATGTTGTCGGTCATTTTCCGGAAGGCACCGGCTAGTACGCCTACCTCATCCTTAGAATCAATGTCAATGGCCACATTCAGATCACCGCCGGCAATCTTCTCCGAAGCCGCCACCAATGTATTCAGCGGCCGGCTGATCATCCGGGAAATGGCGATCCCCAGCCCAATAGCCACAGCAATCCCGATCGCAATAACGAGCAGCATGATCTTGATAGTAGCACTTGTCTGCGCTCCATTGGCCTCGGAACGTTCCCTGCCTGTCGTCACTTTCAGCTCCGCCAGTTTATTAATTGTCTCGTTAATCTCTTTAGCTAGCTGTATCCCCTCACCATTCATAACCTGCAGCGCCCTATCGGTCTGACCGCTTAACGCCAATTCAAGGATTCTATCATAAATCGGTTTATAGCGAACCTGCTCCGCTTCCAACTGTTTAAATAACTCCTGACCGGCTTCTGTCCGCAGGCTTTTCTTAAACTTCAGTTTGCTTTCTTCCATTTGCTTTTCCTGTTCCCGAATACCGGCGACCAACTGATCCCTGACGGACGGATTTTTCTCTAACATAAGATCGCGTAATGCAACCCGGTTAAGCTGATAAGCGTATTGTACATCATCAATATCGCCCAGACCTACGCCAAAATCCTCATAAGCTTCACTATAAGCTTTATCTATGGAGTTGATATTCCAGATACCAATAATTCCGACAAGCCCGGCAATCAGCGCCACCACGATAAATCCCGTCAACAGCTTTACGGAAATCTTTAGATCGGTAAACCATTTCATCATTTCGTTCCTCCCTGATCATAGTTTTACAGAGTCTCCCTCTGGCCGCTACATGTCGCTTAAAACGGCCGTCTCTTCATCACTGATCAGCCGTTCACAATTTAAAAGCAACTTGACCGCATTGCCGACCTTGCCGATTCCCTTGATATATTTATTGTGAAATGCTTTACCAACTTCCGGCGGCGGAATAATATTCTCATCCTGGATAACCAGGACTTCCAGCACCGTATCGACAATCAGGCCGATAGCCACCTCGTTGATTTCAATAACCACCACACAGGTCCGGTCATTGTATTCGCGCGGTTCTTTTTTAAACCGCAGCCGGACATCCATCACCGGAATAATCTTGCCCCGCAGATTGATAATTCCTTTTATGTAGGCCGGAAGCTCGGGGACTTCCGTAATCACCTGCATGCCAATAATTTCGATAACATGGCGTATTTCAATGCCATACTCTTCCTGCCCCAATGAGAAGGTAAGAAATTTCCCCTTCTGGGTGTCCTCTTCCGCTATGATCATTTCCTCTGCGACCTGGGTCATAGCTCTCCCCCTTTTCTTTCGCTTGCCGGAGCACTGCCTAGTATTGATGATGGATGATACTCTCCATATCCAGAATCAGACTGATATGTCCGTCACCCAGCAAGGCACAGCCGGCTAAGCCCTCTACTTTTTTGATATACCGGGGCAGGGCTTTAATGACTACCTGCTGCTGCCCCAACAGCTCATCGGCAAAAAGGCAGGCCCCCTTGCCATTATGTTCCACCAAAACGATAATTCCCTGATAAATGTCCGTTACTTCCGTCGCTACCTGATAGCGTTCATGGAGACGCAGTACCGGATAACAGATCCCGCGGATGATCATCATCTCGTTGCCGTCAGGATCGACAATCAGTTCACCGGGTTGCGGCCGGAAGGACTGCTGAATGGCAACGGTCGGCACCGTATAGCGTGACCGTCCCACCCGGATGGTCATTCCGTCAATGATGGCCAGCGTCAGCGGAATCCGGATGGCAATCGTCGTCCCTTCACCCCGCGTACTGTCAATCTGGACCATGCCGCCGATTTTTTCAATATTTTTTGTGACCACATCCATGCCGACACCGCGGCCGGAAAGCTCGGTAACCGCTTCCTTCGTCGAAAATCCGGGGAGAAAAATAAACGAATAAATCTCCTTGTCCGTCAGTTCGCTGTCTGTTTTTAAGGTCAGACCGTTGGCCCTGGCCTTCTTGATAATTTTATCCCGGTCCAGCCCCCGGCCGTCGTCCTTGACAAGGATCCAGACCTCGCCGCCGGCATTTTTTGCCTCCAGTGTAATCGTCCCCTGCCGGGGCTTGCCGGCAGCTTCCCGTTCCGCCGCCGGTTCAATGCCGTGATCCAGTGAATTGCGGATTAAATGCATCAGCGGATCGGAAATGTGTTCAATAATATTCTTGTCCACCTCGGTCTCTTCCCCGACAATGTTCAACTTTACTTCCTTCTGCAGCGACTTGCCGGTATCCCGGACAATGCGGTTCATCTTGTGAAAGGTCGGCGACAGGGGCACCATCCGGATCGCCATCACCGTGTCCTGCAGTTCATGGGTCAATTTTTGCAGTTGCCGGGCCGATTTATAAAAGCTGTCCAGCGGCAATCCGGCTAATTCGCGGTTCTGCGTTACCATCGCCTGGGTAATCACCAACTCGCCGACCACGTCCATCAGCTTGTCCAGCTTGTCCACGCTGACACTGATCATACTTTGACAAGTAAAACCCGTTGTATTCGTCTTGTCAATCCGGCAGACAGCACTCTCCAGCGGGGCCTCCGGCTCATCCAGCAGAATCTGCCGCGGCGGTCCCGGCCGCCGCGACTGCTCCGGCATGCCGTCCCACTCGCTTAGCTCCAGGCGGCTGATAAAGGCCGTCTGCATCAAAGTCGTCTGCAGGTCCTTCTTATCCTGGTCGGACGCAAACATCATCGTAAAACCGCTCTGCCTGATCACCTCGGCACTGGCTTCATTAGCGATGATATCCTCCGGATCGTAGACCAGATCTTCCGTTACTCCTTTTAAGCCATGTACGATAGCAAAAGCCCGGACGTTTTCCATCTCACAGCCGTCTTCAAAAAAGATAACGGCTTTATAATATTGCTTGGCAGAAACCTCCTGCCGGTTCGACGGAATATAATATTGCTGCTTCTGGGAAGCTTCCCTCGGTCCAACCGGCAAACCGCCACCGGGCTGACTGGTCTTCAGTTGTTCCAGAAATACCCTCACGGTATCCAGCAGCGCCGTCGCCTCCCGGTCACTCAGCCTGCCCTTCTGGATCTCGTCCATTTCCCCTTTTATGTAGTCAACGCATTCCAAAACAATGTCAGTCAGGCCGGAGTGGTCAATCGTATCCGGCTTATTCTCCCGGATAAAATAAAACAGATCTTCGGTCGCATGAGCCAGAGAAGAAATGTTTTTAAACAACATCATGGCAGCAGAGCTTTTAATCGTGTGCATAATACGAAAAATCTGGTTGATGGCCGCAATCGAGAATCCCTGATCCCGCTCACTGCTTAGCACTGCCTGTTCAAGCTGCTCCACTAACTGGACCGTTTCAAAAATAAACATTTCCAACATGGGCTCACGATTTATACCGTCTGACATCCAACCACCTCTCTGCTTTTCATCATCACGCGAACTTTTACAGGCTGCTCATGGTTTTAAGTACATGATCTTCCTTGAACGGTTTTACGATAAACCCCTTGGCACCGCAGCCAATGGCCTCCATCACACAACTTTGCTGGCTCATTGCCGTGATAACGATAATGGTTGCCGCGGCATCAATAGCCTTGATCTTCTTGATCGCCGTAATCCCATCCATTTCCGGCATGGTAATATCCATCGTCACAATGTCCGGGCGCAGCTCTTCATACTTTTGTATGCCAACCAACCCGTTTTCCGCTTCGCCCACCACCTGATAACCGTTGTTTTCCAGCATCAGCTTCAACGCATGCCTCATAAACAGCGCATCGTCTATAATTAGTACACTCTTCACAATTTCACCTCATCAGCTCATAATTTGTTACTGTCCCCAATTACTTGTCAACACCGGGCAAGCAGTTTTTCAAGGACGGTCAGCACCCGCGCTTTTAAAGAATAGCTGTACCGTTTCATTCGCCAGGCAACTACACTGGCCTGGAAATAACCGTAAAGCACCTCGCCGAGCTCCTCACTGGTAAAATAATCGCTTATTTCGCCGCGCGCCTGCGCCAGCTCGATCAGTTCAACAAAACAGGCCGCCCGCCGGTTGTAAATAGCCTGGCCAACTTCAGCTGTCGCCGGATTACTTAAGAACGAAGTGTAATAATAATTGACTGCCGTAATGGCCGGATAATTCTCGTAGTATTCGGCATACATTTTAACAAAAAACAAGATATTCTCTTTTGCCCCGGCCTGATTCTCCCGAATACTCGTGTGTATCAACTTGTCAAACTTGGCAAAGTATTTTAGAATCTCCAGAAGAATGTCATCTTTACTTTTGAAATGACGGTATAGCGCTGATTCGGCAATTTCCTGGCGTACTGCCAGTTCCTTGGTGGATAAGCCTGCTATCCCTAACTCATCTATAATATCAATCGCACTTACAATAATTTTATCCCTACGCGAAGGAAATTGTTTTGCTGCCATCTTTACCTCCATTTTTAGTTAGTGAACACTCACTAACTAAAGTCTACTCCAAAATATTCCACTAGACAAGGCTATTATGTAAATTCTCCTATATTTTCCTAAAATTTTTGCCTCATAAAAACAGCTCTTCTGCATCATCTAACCCATGGATCAGTTTGCCGTCTTTTTTCGCCCTGCTTCGTTGTTGCATACCTATATCCTATATAAATACGGCTTCGCCGCCTCGCAGGCAAAAGGTCCCTGTACTTTAGCTGGTGCTTTACGGGCAGGACATATCTATGGAAGAAAAATATATCTTCCAATAGATAATAAAAAAACAAAAAACCCGCCGGTCATAACGACCAGCAGGCATTTTCCGATTATATGGCGGAGCGACAGGGATTTGAACCCTGGCGGGCCTTACGACCCCTAACGATTTAGCAAACCGTCCTCTTCAGCCACTTGAGTATCGCTCCGTAATGCTGATAAAACTACTTTTCAGTATAAAGTACCACCACAAACCTTGTCAATCATCATTTGTTGGCAATATGGCGGAGGGGGTGGGATTCGAACCCACGGTCCCTTGCGGGATCACTGGTTTTCAAGACCAGCTCCATAAACCACTCGGACACCCCTCCGTGTAGATACACAGGATATTATATCAATCGGCACCCTCCCTGTCAAGCCGCGGCCACAGGTAAATAACACCACTCTGCGCTTCCTGACGGAGAGCAATTCCGGTTACCACGAATTAATGCAAAATTAATCGAACTTTGCTTTCTATCAACTTGACTATCGGCTATAGTAAGAGTATATTTTAAAGTAAATTAAGGCTTTCGTTTAGGCAGGTGAGTAATATGGATGTAGACCGACCTAGATCGCATACGTTCGCAAATTTATTCTATAATGGGGAAATATTCTGTTTTTTGCTGTTTAATCCTTCTTGATTCAACCAGCAGAATGGGTGTCTCCCCGGCAGAAAGAGGGACATTCCGATGCTGACAATCTATAAAAGCAATTATACATCCATTCGCGAGTTAACCCAGGATACCATCGAAAAAGGCGCCTGGATTAATCTGGTCAACCCGACTACCGATGAATTACATCTGGTGACCGCCTTGGCCAATATACCCAACGACTTTCTCCGGGCGGCGCTGGACGAAGAAGAACGCTCCCGTACTGAGATTGAAGATAACGCGCTGCTGATTATCACCAATATTCCCATTATGCGCAACAATGATAGCTATGATACACTGCCGCTTGGCATCATTCTAACAACCGAATATATCATTACCGTCTGCCTGGAACAAAATGATGTCCTGTCAGACTTTAATCCGGCTAACTGCCGGTTGTTCAGCACCTTCAAAAAAACCCGCTTTTTATTCCAGATTCTTTATAAATCGGCCACCCTATACCTCAAATACGTTAAGCAGATCAACCGCCGGACCGACGAGATTGAACGGCATCTGCGGAAATCGGCCAAAAACCAGGATATTTTTGAACTGCTGGATTTGCAAAAGGCTTTCACCTATTTTACCGCTTCCCTGCGCTCCAACGGCATTGTTTTGGAAAAATTGCTGCGACTGCGCTCCAATATCCAGCTACAGCACCTGATTACCATTTATGAAGAAGATGAGGATTTGCTGGAGGATGTTATCATCGAAAATAAGCAGGCTATTGAAATGGTGGAAATGTACAGTAACATCCTGAACGGCATGATGGACACCTTCGCTTCCATCATTTCCAACAATCTCAATATGATCATGAAATTTTTGACCTCTGTCACCATATTGCTGGCCATTCCGACGATGATTTCCAGCTTTTTCGGTATGAATGTCGATATTCCCTGGGGCGGCGAGCTGAACGGGTTTGTCAACGTGACCGTGCTGGCCATCCTGGCCACCTGCGTGACCGCCTTCAGCCTCTGGAAAAAAAGATTTTTCTAGGGAGCCGCTGATTTAATGAGCCTGCCAGCCTGGCAGTGTGAATAAATCAGTGATCCCCTAACCATCAAACAAAAAACACGGACAAGACGGTTATGCCGCCTGGCCGTGTTTTTTTATTGTCTTCTATAAATGGGTGACCCTGTCGGCCAATTCAGCCTGCTTGGCATCGTTGAAACGGTCGTCAGTGCTCAAGTAGCCGGTGATCCTTCTAATCCGTCTGATCGGCGACTTTTCCAGGGACCGGATGATCAGTTCATCCCCCTCAATGGTGATCTGTATTTCGCCCAGCAGCTTGTGCTGCGCCGCCCAGTATTCTTTTTCCGCCGCTACTGCGCTCATCAGTTCTTCTTCCGTAACGGCTTCGTCAGCCATGACCCGGATACCGTCAATGATTTGTACCATTTCATTCTCCTCCAAGCTGCATCAATATGATTTTATATTCTAATAATAACTATTATTTAAAAATAGTCAATAGGAATATGGTCTTGCTTTTTTACCGTTATACCGGACCTGCACCGATTGGCGGCTTGGCGCGGCGCTTATCTTTCCGCCAGGAATAACATATACTATGCTTATTGCTTACATCCTGCCCGCAAAGGAGCTGACCATTTTGTTGCTTGCTCTCATTTTGTTGTTAGTGCTGATCGGCCTCGGCATCGCCTATTGGGACCGGATTACCTCGTTTTGGCGCTAAACTTTTGTCCTATTTTTGTCACAAAAACCTGCTACACTAACCTACAGATATATTATATAGAAGGAAGGAATCGTCATGAGTGTTCACGTCTTGACCTTACTGACCGGTTTTGCCGGCTTCGGGCTGGCCTTACTCCTGCTCGACTATCGTCACTTATAACGGACTAATAAAAAACTTCCGCCTTATTATTCTTTGCCAGCCATAAATTCCCTTTAGGAAAAAAACACTGTATGTTAGGGAAGCGCTACTTTAATAAGCCTGTCGACATGGCGAGAGATTGTTTCTCCGGTAAGGCAGCAAAACCTTGGAATAGCAGGAATCTTCCAGCGTTTTACCGTTGCAGCCAGCCAGAAAAAAACTCCGCCGCAACGCACAGTGCGAATAAAGCAACGGTTCCCTAGAATACATGCCCTTTTCTTGCAGCATACTTTTGATATACTAAAGTTAATTGTTTATCAGAACATAAACAGAGAGGGGTATTGATTTATGGCCTACTGGTTGCTTAAAACCGAACCGGAAACCTTCAGCTACGGTGATTTAGAACGCCTGCGGCGCGACCGCTGGAACGGAGTGAAAAATTTTGCCGCCCTGAAACACCTGCGGCAGATGCACCCCGGCGACTTAGCCTTTATTTATCATACCGGCAAGGAAAAAGCCATCGTCGGCGTGGCCGAGATCGTTACCGAGGCGTATCCTGATCCGGCAGAAAGCGATGAACGCTTTATCGTAGCCGATGTTATACCACGCTACAGTCTGAAACGTCCGGTGACACTAAAAGAAATAAAAGCAGATCCTCTGTTTCAGGCTTGGGAGCTTGTCCGCCTGTCCCGTCTGTCGGTCATGCCTGTGCCCGAAACACTTTGGAACGCCATTCTCTCCCTAGGTAGCCACTGATTAATTCACACTGCGCGTCCTGACGGATCTTTTTCCGCCTGGCTGCGTCAGCAAAACCTTGCAATAGGGACCGCTATTCCTGCGGTTTTACTTCCTTGCCGATCGAAAAAATCTCTCGCCAGCCCGACAGGTTCATTTAATCAGTGGTTACCTTGCGGACAAGCCTTATTAACATACCGTTAATTTATCGTAAACAGTCTTCTCCTTTGGCAAAAAACACAGGAAAATGTCAGTTTATGGCGAATTCCTTCTTATCATAAGCAGTTTATCTGCCCATTATATGAGGCCAAAGGAGGAGTTGACTGTATGCGCAAGACGACGATCCGTACCAAAACCTTATTGACCTTCATGCCTTTAGTAATTATCTCCTTATTAATCCTTTCATGGATTGGCTATCATTATTCCGCCCAGCTGATTGAAGAGGAAATCAATCAAAAAATGGAGGTACAGCTGGACAAAACCTTAACGCAATTTTACACACAATTAAATGCCCACAAAGCAATCGGCCAAACCATTGCCCGGTTTACCGAAACAGGCGGCAATGCGCTCAGTAAGGAACAGTATGCAGCCTTCCTGCAAAACGCCATTACCTCAAACGATCTCATCTTGGGAGCCGGCGTCTGGTTTGAGCCCTTCCAGTACAAAGCAGAGGTGCATTATTTTGGTCCCTACGCCTATAAAGACCACGGAAATATCGTATTTACCACCGACTATGAAAAGCCGGATTACGATTACCCCAGTCAGGACTGGTATAAGATGGCGACCAATACCACCCGGCCTGTGGTCTGGAGTGATCCCTACTACGACGCGACCACCAACATAACCATGGTCACCGCCTCTTTCCCTTTTTATGATGGCAACAAAAAATTAAAAGGGATGGCTACAGCCGATATGGATTTGGCCCAACTGCAAAAAATAGTGTCCGACATCACGGTCAGTCAAACGGGCTGGGCCTTCCTGCTGGACAAAAACGGCACCTATATTTCCGATCGCGACAATGGCAAGGTCATGAAAACCAAAATCACCGAAGATGCTGACAGCGGCCTGGCTGAAGCAGGCAAAGCGCTTCTGGCGGACCAGGGTAAATCGGGTCACATCACTGCCACGCTAAGCGGCGCCAAACACCTGATCTATTACACCGCCATGCCGGAAACCGGCTGGACACTTGCTTTAGTCGTGCCGGAAGCCGAATTGTTCGCTCCGTTGAAAAATCTGTTGCTGGGACAAGTCTTAGCGGTTCTGATCGCTATTCTGGTCATCTCCGCCGTCATTGTCCGCTATACCGGTATGATCACCCGTAATATAAACGAAGTGAAACGCCTCTCCGACAGCATGTCTCAGGGCAACCTGACCCAGGCGGTCACCGTTACCTCCCAGGATGAGTTTGGCGAGATGGGCACCAATTTCAACCGGATGACCCGGGATCTCCGGCAACTGATCAATAAACTGATGGAGACCTCGGTACAGGTGGCCTCCCACTCCGATATACTAACCCAAACGGCACGGCAAACCGCCGAAGCTACCGAACACATCACCATCGCGGTACAGGATATCGCCTCCACGGTGGAAACACAAATCGCTAACACGGAAGGTACCACCCAGACCTTGACCGACATGTCCGATCGTATTTCAGCCATTAGTCAGGATATGCAGCAAGTGACCGACATCACCCTGGATACGTCTAACAAAGCGCAGGACGGCACCGCTGTGGTGGATAACGCCATCAATCAAATGCAAAAAATCAATAAAAATGTCAATACAGCAGCAACCGTTGTTCATACATTGGGTGAAAAGTCCCGCGAAATTGACAGCATCCTTTCTCTTATCACCGCCATTGCCGGCCAGACCAACCTGCTGGCCCTCAACGCCGCCATTGAAGCAGCCCGGGCCGGTGAACAGGGTAAAGGCTTTGCCGTGGTGGCCGATGAAGTACGCAAACTGGCTGAACAGTCAGAAACCGCCGCGAAACAGATCGGTTCCATCATTAGCGAAATCCAGTTGCAAACAGGCCATGCCATACAGATCATGGATGAAAGCACCCATTCCGTCCAGGAGGGTATTCATCTGGTCAATCAGGCTCAACACTCATTCACAGCCATTCATGACGCTATTGGCCACTCTTCGGCCCAAACCCAGCACATTGCCGCCGCCATTGCCGATATTGCCGATAACGCCGCCCAGATTGCCGCGGCAGTTGAAGCATTAGCGGCAGCCGATAAGCAAACAGGCTCGCATATCGAAAGCGTAGCCGCCGCCACTGAAGAGCAGCATGCTTCCATGGAAGAACTGCAGGCTACCGCTACGCTGCTGGCTAAGGTGGCCAGCGAGCTGGATAGCTCCATTCACACCTTTAAAGTGTAGCCTTCGTTTCCGTTTTCTACCGTGTATCGCTTCTTTGCCATACCGTCCACCGGTATGGCATTTTTTTTCCGGTCAAGATGTTTTATAATAATAGGACAGGCATTATCATACAAGGAGGATTCACTTATGCTTATCGGTGAAAAGGTAATCTTACGGACGGTGAAAGAAAGTGATTTGCCACTGCTTTATGACCTGCTCAGCACGGTATATGATAAAGGCGATTACTGGCTGATTGATATTCCTGACGAACCCGGGTTCCGGCGGGCCTTTGAAAAAACCGGCTTCTGGCAGGAGGACTTCGGCCGGATGATCCTTACCGACCATGACGACAACCTGCTGGGCGAAATTTTCTACTCCCGTGTGTCCGACTACCGCACAGGCTATGAAATCGGCTACCAGCTCTTCCGCCCCCTGTCACGGGGCAACGGCATCATGTCGGAAGCACTGCGGCTGTTTACCAATTATCTCTTTATGGTCCTGCCCATCCCCCGTCTGCAAATCACAGTCATTCAGGGTAACCTGCCTAGCCGCCGGGTGGCGGAAAAGTGCGGCTACGTCTATCGCGGCACACTGCGCAACGCCGTATTCCATACCGGCAGCTACCACGACCTGGAGCTGTTCGACCTGCTGCGGGAAGAATGGCAGACCTTTCGTTTAATTACTTCTAACTAGTACCTTGTCAATCCTAAAACTGTAGAATAATGGCGAGGCTATTTTTCGCAAGACAGGGCGAAGGAAGGAGGCATACCGGAAGTATGCTGACTGACGACAACAAAGGCTTGTGGAAAATAGACCGTCAGTATTCACGGAATTAGGGTTGATAAGGTACTCGACAACATTTTAGAGCATAAAACAGCCGGCAGGCGTCCGAGGGCGCCTGCCGGCTGTTTTATGCTTAGTACTCCACCAATTTTTAAAACAGAAATTACTGACGGTCAACATGTCGCCATCATCCTTCCACCGAATGAGACACTAGTCCACCAAAATAATATCTTCCAGATAGAACGAATAAATATATTTTTCCTTGACTGGCAGCTTCAAAATACCGGTCATCGCCCTGGCATACAGTTCCAACTGAATTCTGTACTGAGTGGCCAGCGCTTCCCGATCCTTGCCCCGGTCAGTTTTATAATCGACGAGCACCAATCCGTCCGGCTCGTCAAACAGCATATCCACTACACCCTGGACAAAGATGCCTTCCTCCTGCCCCGCCAGTTCGGGATAAAACTCGCCCGCCGGCAGCACCATGCTAAAAGGCAGTTCACGCCGGACCCTGGCGGCGTGGCGCAGCCGCAGCCCCAGTTCGCCGCTAAAGAAGCCGGCAATGGCGGCTGACGGCACGGCAACCGCCTGCTCAGCCAGCAATAACTGACGATGCACCATGGCTTCCACCTGAGCGGCAATACCGGCCGGGCTGACATCGCCCTGGTAATCGATGTGCTGCATCACCAGATGAAGCAGCGTCCCCGCTTCGGCGGCTGTCAGTTTTTTCCCGGTCTGAATGAAACCGGGCCGGACAAAGGCCGGTTTCAGCCCCAGCAGCCGCTGCTGCCCTTCGCCACCGTCTTCGGGTGAGTCAAAGCGCCGTTTAATCTCCGTTACTGACAGCTTGGCCGCTTTACCGACCACTGTTGCCTGCGGATAGCGCCATTCCAAACGGCGGGCCACCGCCGCCGGATCATCGCCGGCCGGCACAGGGGCCAGCTGCCGGACCTGTTGCATAAACGGCCAGGCGGCCGGATCAGTGGCCGTTGGATCAGTCAAAACCGCCGCCGGATACAACTCCAGCTGCCAGTCGGACAGATACTCCGACCAATCGACCGCCAGAACTCCCTCCCAACCGGCCAAGTCCCGCAGTTTCTCGCCCGCCGCGTGGCGAACCAGCGCCGGGCCGAGCCAGTCCAGATAGGTTTTGGCCCCGGCCAGCAGACCGTCCGGCAATTGCCGCACAGCACTGCCGGCAGCCTGGCACCAAGCCTTGGCGCGCTCTGCCAGCTTATTGACCGTACCGACCAGCACCAGTTTCTCCCTGGCGCGGGTCAGGGCCACATACAAAATGCGCATTTCCTCCGCCTTGGTTTCCATATTGAGTTGATGGGCAATAGCGTGTCTGGCCAGTGTTGGGTACCGGTAGCGCAGTTCAGGATTAGTCACAAACGGCCCGATCCCTAACGTCTTGTGGCAGAGCATCAGGCCCCGGCTGTCCTGCAGATTAATCTGCTTGCCCAGATCGGCCACAAACACCAGGGGAAATTCCAGTCCCTTGCTTTTGTGGATACTCATAATTCGCACGACATCCTCACCTTCGCCCAGCGCCCGGGCCACCGCCAGATCGGTCCCTTTATCCTGCATCCGCTCAATAAACCGCAGGAAGCGGAACAACCCGCGAAAGTTAGTGGTTTCATATTGGCGGGCCCGGTCATACAGCGCCCGCAAATTGGCCTGGCGCAGCAAGCCGCCCGGCATGCCGCCGACATAGTCGTAATAGCCGGTGTCGCGGTAAATTTGCCAGATCAGCTCTGGCACCCCTTTACGGCGCGACAGATTGCGCCAGCCCGCCAGGCGCTCTAAGAAGGCCGCCAGTTTTTGCTGCAAAGCCGGATCGTCGCCGCCGGCCGTTTCGGCATAAGCGGTTACGGCTTCCCACAATTCACCCGGCCGGGCCAGACGTATCCTGGCCAGTTCGGCGGCACCCAGTCCGACCAGCGGCGAACGCAGTACGCCGGCCAGATGGATATCCTGCCGGGGATTATCAATGACCGACAGCAGGGACAGTAATACCTGCACCTCTATTTCCCGGAAATAACCACCCTCTACTTCGGCATATACCGGAATATCGGCCTTCTTCAACGTGTCCTGCAACACGGCCGCCTTTCCCTTGACCGACCGGAGCAAGACGACAATATCCCGCCAGGCCAGTGGCCGGTAAGCTTGCAGTTCTTTATCGTATACCTGGTAGCCGCCCTTCATGTACGAGGTAATCTGCCGGGCAATCAGACGGGCCTCCAGTTCAAAACCGCTGACCTCATCCGGGCCGGCAGCCTCCTCCCCGGCCGGGTCGGCTTCATCCGCTTCCGGCCGGCTGTCATCGTCAGGCAGAGGCTGACTCTCCCGGTCAATCAGACAGACTTCCACCGGACCGTCCAGCACCGGACCGTCGGCCGGCGGATAGCCGGGACCGGGATTGAGCCGTTCGGCCTCGCCATATTCCAGTTCAGCCACCCGGGGGGCCATGATCTGACAGAACAAAAAATTAATCGCCGCCAGCACACCGGGCCGGCTGCGGAAATTGCGGGACAGATCGATGCGGCAGTAGCCTTCGCCCCGGGTCGGATAAGTCCGGTATTTTTCCAGAAACAAGCCCGGTTCGGCCAACCGGAAGCGGTAAATGCTCTGCTTGACATCACCGACCAAAAAGAGTCCGGCCCCCTCGTCCCGCACCAGCAAACGCAGGATGGTTTCCTGTACACCATTGGTATCCTGGTACTCATCCACCATGATCTCGGCAAACTTTTCCCGCAGAGCCTTAGCCGCCGGCGACGGCAGCACTTCATCGGGCGCGGCACCGTCAGCCAGCAGCACCTGCAGGCATAGATGCTCCAGATCGTTAAAGTCCACCAGAGCCCGCTGCCGTTTAGCCTGGCTGTAGGCTTCGCCAAACTGTGTTACCAGCCCGGTCAAGGCCGTCACCAGCGGCGCCACACGGCGCAGGTCGGCCATAAATTCTTCGTCCTGCCGGGAAAAGTAAAGACCCTGGATTTGCTGCACTGCGTCTTTCGCTTTCTGCCGTCCCTTTTGATAATAATCCCGGACCGCCTTATCCAGCCCCTTGACCGACGGCAGTTTGCCGAAATCAGCGGTTGTCAGGCACTCGCGCAGAGCTGTCCAGGATTGCTTCGCCGCCCGGATGATATGGTCCAACAGTTTTTGATCGGCCTCGAAGGTGTCTACATAGGTGTCCGGCTGGCCTGGCTGTTCGGCTTCCCGGCTGAGCATTACCAGAGATTGCCGGGCCTGCTCCAGTTCCAGAGCAATCTTTTCCCGCAAAATCGCCGGCCAGGGCGTATCCTCCAGCCCGGCAGCGCCGGGGAGGCAAAAAGCCTGCTCCAAAGAACGCAGCCAGTACTCCGGCCAGGGATGGCTGCGGGAAAACTCATACAAAGCAAGCACCAGTTGATATAGTCCGCTGTCGTCATGGCCATCGCCGTAATGCTCCACAAATTGAAAGAACTCAGGATCATCGGCATTATAGCGCTGCTCAAACACCGCTTCCAATACATCGGCTTTGAGCAGCCGGACTTCGGCCTCACCGGCCACCCGGAACTTGGGGTCCAGCTCCAGCAGATGAAAATTCTGCCGGACAATGCTCTGGCAAAAAGCATGAATGGTAGAAATAGTGGCGGCATTTAAGAGCACCAACTGCCGCTGCAAGTGACTTGACTGAGGCCGTTCGGCCAGAGCCTTGGTTAGCGCCGCGCCAATGCGACCGCGCATTTCGGCCGCCGCCGCATTGGTAAAGGTCACGACCAGCAGACGGTCCAAGTCCAAAGGCGCCGCCTCGTCCAGAACACGGCTGATAATCCGTTCAACCAGGACCGATGTCTTGCCCGATCCGGCCGCCGCGGCTACCAGAATCTGTTTGTCTCTGGTGTTGATGGCCGCCAACTGTTCCTTTGACCAGCTCATGATGGATCCCCCTTTCCGCCTAAATCGCGCCAAATGATTTCGTCGGTCACTGCCGGCAGCTTCCGGTACTGGTTTTCCGGCAGGCTTTCATCAAACTGGCAAACCGGCCGGTAGCGGCAATAACCGCAGGGCGACTGCTGCTGAAGCTGATACGGTTCAATGCCGACCTGCCCGTCCATAATCGCCTCGCCGGTACGGATCAGCACCTGCTCCATATGTTGCAGCAGCAGGGTGAATTCGTCCTCGCTCCGTACATAGGCCAGACAGTTGCTGTAAACAGTGCCGTCTTTTTTCAGCGCCAGCTTTAAAAAGTCCGACCGGCTGTCCATCTGCCGGTCCAGCAGCCGGATGATCTCCAGGTCGTCGACCACCCAGCCCGGCATTTTAAGCTGCTGATTAAGCGCCTTTTGAATCTGCTCGGGCGACAGCGCCGTCTGACCCGCCAGGCTGGGATTTTTCAGGAAGTAATACAATACTCCGGCCGGCCGGCAGTCCTTACCGGCAAACAAAAGCTGTCCGGCGCCCCGCGCCGCCAGCAGATAGGTCAAAAGCTGCAGCTTCAGACCGTAGTACACCTCGGGCAGGGTCAGCCAGGCGCCGCCCGATTTATAGTCAATGACCAGAATATAATAACTGTTGTTGTGAAGCACGCAGTCCAGGCGGTCAATCTGCCCTACCAGCTCGAGCTCCAATCCGCCGGACAGGGAATAAACCAGTGCCGGCAAGTCGGCCTGGCCCTGGCCGAAGGATTGCTCCAGCGCCACCGGCTTAAAACCGCTGGCCCGGTCGAATTCCACCAGCCGCTGCACGGCCCGCTTGACCGTACCCTCCAGTCGACGGGTAATATGGCGGTATTGGCCGGTGCTTAACAAAATCTCATTTTGCAGCTTAGGAATCAGTTCCCCCACAATCTGGCCACAGATGGTCCGGCATTCGTCATCACCGATCTCACCCCAGCCACGGCCGCTTTGCACCGCCTGTTCGCCAAAGGCCTTTAACGCCGCATGCAAAAACTGTCCTAAGTCGAGCGGCTGCAGGCGAAAAACGGCCCGTTCCTTAAGGGTAAGCCCATACTGGGCGAAATGGCGGAACGGACAGGCCCGGAAGCTTTCCAGGCGGGTTACGCTGCCCCGCAGTTTCTTGTTATGGGGATACAATTGCCCGGCCAGTTCCCGGCTGAGCGGCAACGCCTGATTGTTATGAAACAGCCCGGCCACCGCCAGCTCCAGATAAGAACGCAGTTCAGGCCGGCCCAGCGCCCAGTTGTAGACATCCCAGTACACCGGCTGAATGACCTCACCGGTTTTGAAGCGGCGAATGGCGGCAACCAGGGCCGCCACGCTGCGCTGTGGCTGGGCGATATACTCGCTGGCCCGCTTCTCCGGCGGCTCAGCCGGCAGCGTCGTAAGCGGCAGGCGGGGAAAAAGCTGGCGCAGGCGCTTGATTAAGAGTGACGGCGTCAGACCCTTGCCCTCTTCGTCAGCCAGTGGATAGCTCACCCACAAGCGCTGCCGGCTCCGGGTCAGCGCGGTATAGACGGTATAGCGTTCGGCGAAATTATCGGCCGCCGCCCCCGGTGCCAGTTCAACCCCGGAGGACGCCATCAGCGCCCTGTCCTGGTCGCTTAAGAGCCCTTCGCCACGACCCCGGCGCGGTAAAACGCCGTCATTGACACCAAGTACATAGACCGCCCGGACATTGTCCACCGTATTCTGTTCCAGATCGGCAATGGTCACATGATCGAGCCCCGGCGGAATAAGCTGCAGGCGCAGGCTGTCCAAGCCGTCCTGCAGCAGCGCCAGAAAGTCTTCCGCCGTCATCGTCAAGTCACCGCAGGTTTCCACCACCTGCTCCAGGAGTTCCACTACAGCCGCCCAAATCTGACGGTGTTCCCGGGCACTGTCAAGTTCGCCGGCCTGTTCATCTCTGGCAGCCCAGTTCTCCACTTGCTCGGGAACCTGCAGCTCCTCCAGAAAATAGTATACTGCCGCCGCCAGTTCACGCACCTGTCCGGCCTGCTTTAACCGGTCGGACAACGCCAGCAGCGGCGCCGACACCGCCAGCCGGCTGGCATGGATAGCGTCCAGGTAATCAAGCTGACTGTCGTTCAGCTCAGCTTCCTCGCCCAGTGAGAAGCGCCGGACAAAACGCCATGGCTCCGGCTTGGTCCACAGAGAACCGCCGATGCCAAATTCCAGCACGTAGTTTTCCAACTGGTCAATCGCCTCGCGGGGCAGCGGAAAGAAATCGGTTTTCAGGCAGCGGAACACCGCCTCGTAGTTCCAGCGTCCGGTGACCGTCTCCAAAGCCGAACGGATAAGCTCGGCCAGCGGATGATGCACCGCCTGGCGATGCCGGTCGCTGAAAAAAGGAATCTGATAATCGGTCAGCACCGTTTCCACCAGTTCGGAGTAACTTTCCATATCCCGCAGCAGCACGGCCATCTCCCGCCAGCGGTAACCGTCCTCGCGGCACCGGGCGATCATATCCCGGGCCATGCCTTCCACCTCCACCCGGCGGTTGGCCGCTTCCGCCAGCAGCAAAACCGGTGCCGCCTGCTGCCAGACTGGCGCCGGAAAGCGAAACAAGTGCTGCTCCAGATGAGCCAGCTCCGGCTGCGCCACAAAGCGCCGTCCCGGCGGCAGCACCACTTCCCGGATGGGAATCCCGCATTCAGCGGCCAGCAGCCGCAGCTTATTCAACGTATTCCACTGACGATGAAAGATGCCTGTCTCTTCTTGATGAACGGCGGCATCAGGTTCCGGTAAGCAAAGCGTCACCGTCACCGCGGCAGCCGTACGGCACAGCCGGGCCAGCACGGTCATTTCCCGGGGATTAAACCAGGAAAATCCGTCAAGCCAAACCTCTGCCCCCTGAGTCAGCGAAGACTGCTCCAGATTGTCCGCCAAAAGCTGGAGAAAATCCTCCGGATCGGTATATTTCGATTGCATAAATACTTCAAAATCATGATAAAGCAAATATAAGTCCCGTAGCTTATCCGTCAGGGGAGACGGCTGCAGCCCCTGCTGCGCCGCCAAGAGCGCCTCCGGTTCGACGGCATAAGCCTTGAATTCTTTGATCATGCCGGCCAGCGTTTCGGCAAAAGACCGCTGACCGGCGGCCTGCCGGAAAACAGTCAGTTCATCCCGGTGCTCTCGCAGCAGCCGGCTCAGCACCAGTTTCTTACCCAGTTCGGTAATATGCGGCCGTACCGCACCGCCGGTCTCCAAAAGTACCCGGTGCGCGAACCGGCGGAAACCCAGGACATGAGCCCTGGCAAAGCCGAATAGGCCGGGGGTTTTGGCCAGTTCCCACTCGGCCTGGAAGGTGGCATGTTCCGGCAACAAGAGCAGCAACGGCTGTCCCTCGGCCGACTGCCGCAATCGCTGGCGAATGGCTTCCCGGCACCAGTGGCTTTTCCCCGTGCCGGCACCGCCCAGCACAATTGTCATACCCATACATGGCTCCTCCTTCACCTGTCCTATCCTATGTTAAACTCTGCCCGGCTTCCCCTGGCAGCGCGGCTGATTTCCAGCCTGGCGTCAATCCGCTCCTTCAATTCGGGAACATGAGAGATAATGCCGACCAGCCGGCCGCCCTGCTGCAAATCCAACAAGGCTTTAATGGCAAAATCCAGCGTTTCCGGGTCCAGTGTCCCAAAGCCCTCATCGACTAGAATAGTATCCAGCCGGACGCCGCCGGCATAAGACTGGACCACATCGGCCAGCCCCAGAGCCAATGACAGCGAGGCTAAAAAAGTCTCACCGCCTGACAGGGTGCCGACCGGCCGGGCATGGCCGGTATGGTTGTCAAATACCTCCAGCTCCAGGCCGCCGGCAGCGTTTTTCCGGGCCCGTTCCATCGTCCGCTGCAAAAGATACCGTCCCCGGCTCATCATTTTCAGCCGTTCGTTGGCGGCTTCGGCCACATCATCCAGCAGCGCCCCCAACACGAACCGCTGGAAAGTCAACTTGTAATCGTTATTGCCATTGGCCACTTCCGCCAGCCGGCCGATTAGTCCATAGCTTGCATTTAGTTCGGCCATGTCCGTCTCCCGTTTTGTCAGTTCCTGCAGCCACCGTTCTTCCCGCTCGGTCTGCAGGGCAACAGTCGTTCTTTTTGCCAGTAATTCCTGCTGGGCGGCCTGCGCCGCCGCCGCTTCACCGGCCAAAACCTCCAGAGCAGGAACAGTCAGCCCGGCTACGGCGGCCGCCGTCTGTTCAGCCCGTTCACAGGCAATAAGATATTCTTTATCAAAGGCTTCCAGCCTTTGCTGCAATTTCGTCAGATACTCGGACGGCTTCTTGGCCTGCCGGTATACCTCGGAGGAGGTAAATCCGGCCTGGCGCAGCCGCTCGTCAAACGCTGCCTGGCCGGTTGCCAGCCGGGTTTCCGCCTGGCTCAGACTGTCCTGCACATAGGCCAGCGAGGTTTCCGCCTTAGCCAGCGCCGCTGCCAGCCGCGCCTTATCCTGCTGCGCCTGCTGCAGGCGCTCCGACAACGCCCTGGCTGTCCTTTCCGCTGTGAGCCGGGCCGTCTGCAGCGCCTCATCGGCCCGGTAAGCCGCCGGCACCGCCGCTTCCCGTTCCTGCAGGATAGCCCCGGCCGCCTGCAGCGCCTGTCCGGCCTGACGCCAGGCTGCTTCCGCCGCTTCCAGCGCCTCTGCCGCTTTACCTCGTGCTGTTTCCCGCTGCTCCAGTTCCTGCCGCTCTACCGGCAGCCGGCGGCCAGCCGCCAGCGTCTCTTCATACTGCCGCTGCAGGTCCCGCTGCCGGACCTTAAGCTTGTCCGGATCGGCTTCCACCAGGTCTCCTAACTGCGTTCCCGCCTCCTGCTGCCGCTCCGCCAGCGACCGGCACTCAGCCTGGCAGGCCGCCAGCGCTTCCCGGGCGGCGGTTAGCTCCTTTTCCAGGGCGTTTGCCGCCATTTGCTGACGCTTTACAACAGTTTCATCCGGTATAGTCTGCGCCGCCACAGCCGGCCGGGGATGCCGGCACGAACCGCAAACGGGACAGGGAGAACCCTGCTCCAGTTTAGCCGCCAGCAAAGCAGCCTGTCCGTTTATCCAGTTCTCCTGCAACTCGGCCAGCAGGCTTTTGGCTGCTTCGTAAGACTCGGCCAGCCGGACGGCACCATGCTCTGTCGCGACCTGCCGCTGTTTAGCCTGTGCGGCGGCAAGCCGGATTTCATCCCAGGCCAGCCGTCTGTCCAACAGGTATTTCACTTCCCGCAGGGCAGCTTCCAGTCCGGCAGTCTGCGCTGCCAGAGCAGCTTTTTCCTGACAAACAGCCTGCTGCTCTTCCACAAGCCCGGTCAAAGCGGTCGCTTGGCTCTGGCATGCTTCCCGCCAGGCAGTTGCTTTTTGTTCTGCCTGCTGGCGCTGCGTCATAAGCTGCCGCGCTTCGTTCAGCCCGTTCAGTTTCTCTTCCATCTGCTGCAGCAGCAGTACCTGCTGCGCCGCCTGGCTGCGCTCCTGCTCCCGGCCTTCTTCGGCTGCCAGCGCCAGCTCAGCCCGGCGATATTCCTGGCGCACTGCCGTGAGTGCCTGTTCCTGCTGCTTTTGTGCCGTCTGCAAGGCCAAGCAGTCCTCGCTGCCCTGACGCAGAGCGGCTTCCGCGTCCAACAGTTCGGCCGCCTTCTGTGCCTGGGCCAGCTCTTGCCGCTTTTCCTCCACCACAGGCACCTTGGCCGCCAGCTCGACTTTTTTTC
Source organism: Propionispora vibrioides (assembly GCF_900110485.1). Classification (NCBI taxonomy): domain Bacteria; kingdom Bacillati; phylum Bacillota; class Negativicutes; order Selenomonadales; family Sporomusaceae; genus Propionispora; species Propionispora vibrioides. Next base: position 47,896 of record NZ_FODY01000011.1, read on the forward strand.
GGTCGACTGCTTCTTGCTCGGCAAACTTCTGGGCTACAAGCTGTGCCGCTGTGAGCCGTTCCTGAGTCTGCCGGACCAGCCCGGCCGCCGCCTCACCGGCCACGTTTATGACTGCCAGTTCCTCCCGGTGTGCCGCCAGCCGGTCAGTCAGTGCCTCCCGGTCGTTCAGACCCGCTTCCTGTAAAATCCAGCGCCATTCGGCATCCTGTCGGTCAAACTGTTTTTTTATCTCCTGGGCCTTTTGTTTCAGCTTTTCTTCAATGGCCCGGTACAAATCGGTTTTAAACAGGGTCTGCAAAATCTCCTGCCGTTCGGCGGAATTAGCTGTCAGTAATTTACGGAACTCTCCCTGCGGCAGCAGCACCACCTGACGAAATTGACTGCTTTTAAACCCCAGCAAATCCTCCACCTTCTGGGTAACATCACTCCAGCCGGCCGCCAGCAGGCACTCCGGTTCGGCGTTTTCCTGCCATAGCTCGGCACCGGCATCCATGCGTGTCGTGCCGTCACCCCGCTTTTTAGGCCGCAGTTGTTCAGGATGGCGCCGGATGCGGTAGCGGTTTTCCCCTAGCGCAAAGGAAAAGCTCACTTCGGTGACCAATTCGGGCAGCGCGTAGTCGCTGCGCAGTGATTTCCCCTCCCGCTGGCTACCGCTGGCCGTCCCGTACAAGGCAAAGCAAATGCCGTCAAGAATGGTTGTTTTACCGGCGCCGGTAGGCCCGTGAATTAGGAAAAACGACCGCCCCTTTAGATCGGCAAAATCAATCGTCTGGCTATCGGCATAGGGTCCAAAGGCCTGCATGATCAACGCCAACGGTCTCATGACTTCACCTCCCGCAGTTCCCGGTACAGTTCATCCAGCACCGTCCGGAAGCTGTGTTCCTGCTCTGCCGCCAGCCCTTCCCCCGTCATCTGTTCAAAAAAGGCTGCGAATAAATCACCTTCGTTCAGACGGCGATGGTCCGCAGCCGGACCCTTCAATTCGCCGCTGCGGTTTAATCGGCTATAATCAAAGTCCAGCAGGTTTGGATAGACCGCATTGAGCCGGCTGCGGGCGTCCAATACCGGCTGCCCGTCAGTCAGGGTAACCATCAGATAATCCTCCCGTTCCGCACTGTCGGGCGCGGCCGCCAGGAGCTGGGCAAAAGTTCCCTGCAGGCAGCGCACATCCCGGCGGGGCCGCAAGGACAGCCGCTCAACTTTTACGGCGCCGGCGGCATCCAGTTCTACCAGATTGATGCCCTTTTGCTGGCTGGCCTCGCCAAAGGAATACTTCAGCAACGAACCGGAATATAAAACACGGTCACCGCCGGCCGGCTGGGAGTTATGCAAATGTCCCAGCGCGGTATAGTGGAACGCGTCGAACAAGGCGGCGCTTACAGCACCGCTGCCGCCGACCGACAACGGCCGTTCGGACTCACTTTCCAGACCGCCGGCCACAAAGGCATGGGCAACGGCTACCTTGCGCGCCCCGGCTGGCACGGTTGCCAGGACATGACTGATCATCGTTTGCAGGGCCGCCTCATGGGAAACCGCATCGCCTTGCCACACCGAGCGAACCATTGCCGGTTCGGCGTAGGGCAGCGGCGCAATATACACCGGCCCGTGCTCGTCGGCCAGGATGACCGGTGACAGATTTTCTGGCAAACTGCCTACCACATGCAGTCCCTGCTGCGCCAGCAGCCGGTTGCCGAAGCCCAGCCGTTCCGGGCTGTCGTGATTGCCGGCAATCATAATGACCGGTATCTTTAGCCCCAGCAGCAGCTCGGCCAGCGTATCGTCCAGCAGCCGCACGGCCTCGGTGGGCGGCACCGCCCGGTCGTATATATCACCGGCCAGCAGGATTGCATCGGGCTTTACCTCTTTGACCAATTGTAAAAACTGCTGCAGCACATAGGCCTGGTCCTCCACAAGCTGCACCCCGTGGAAAATACGCCCCAAATGCCAGTCTGCCGTATGTAAAAACCGCATTGTTCCTCGCTCCTTGTCTTTTCTCTCATCGCCGGCCACTAAAACAACAGGCCGGCGAGAATGTCCCGCCGGCCTGTCCATCCTGCGGCCTGATACCCTATTAAGTCGAACTCTGCTTTATGATCGGCACGGTACTGGTCGTCAGATACACGCCGCCGATAATGACACCGGCACTGACGAGCTGCAGCCAGGTAACCGTCTCGCCCAGAATCAATTGGGCCTGCAGCATGGTAAACACCGGCACAAGATTGATAAAAATGGCCGTTTTCGGCGCACCAATTTTTTGTATGGCGATAAGTTGAAATAAATACCCCAGCACCGAAGCAAACACGGCCATGTATAAGATCGCCAGCCAGCCGCCCCAAGTGGTAAAAGGCAGATAAGCCGCCGGCCTTTCCCAAAGAACGAACGGCACCGACACCAGCGTGCACACCAGAAAGGTGTAGGCCGTCACCATCAGCGGCGTAAGCTCGTACTGCTTCATGTAGCCGCGGCTGAGCACTGAATAAACGGCCCAGCTCCAGACAGCGGCAAACATAAAAATATCGCCGGTATTAAACTGCAAAGTGGCGGCCACCTGCCAGTCGCCACGGGTAATAGTCAGAAACACGCCACCAAAGGATAGAAAAATCCCCGCCGTCCGGCGCCAGCCGAGCCTGTCGTGGAAAAAGGCGGCCGCCAGCAGGGCTGTCACCATCGGATTGGTCGCACCAATCAGCGACGAGTTGATCGCCGTCGTATAATGAAGGCTGGAAAAAAACAGCCCATGATACAAAAAAGTTCCCACTGTGCCCAGCACCAGCAGCGGTCTCCACTGCCGCCGGCTGGGCAGCCAGGCCTGGCGCTGTTTTACATATAAAATGGCAAAAATAAAGGGTAAGGCAAATAAAAAACGAAAAAAAGTCAAAGCAAAGGCCGGAAATTGCTGCACCGCCATTTTACCGGTAATAAAAGCGCCCGACCAGAATAATGCGGTACAAACCATCAGCCCGTATACGGCTTGTTCAGAAAGTCTCATTTCCTGTCTCCTGTTCTACATCTCCTTGCCATAGCGCATCCCCTGCGCGCCATAGCGCTGTAATAATTCACCGGCAGGCATAATCCGGTAACCCTGCCAGAGGATACGGGGCAGCAGCTTGTCCAGCGCATCGGCGGACTGGGCGTCGTCCACCCGCATCCGAATCACCGCGCCCGGCTTAAGCTGCTGGAGTACCCGGCCAACAATGGCATCCCCCTGCTGACCGCCATGATCAATGGCATCGATTTCCCAGGCCAGTGACCGGTACCCCAGTTCAGCCGCCGCCTGCAAGCCGGCCGGGGTAAACTGTCCACCGGCCGGCCGGTACAGCCGGACCGTCACCCCGGCAACTTTTTGAATAGCTGCCGCACTTTGTGCCAAATCCTGTTTCATGCCTTCCACCGTGCCACTTCGTTCCGGTTGATAAGCATAGCCATGGTTCCCGATTTCATGGCCGCCGGACACCAGTCGCATCGTCTCTTCCGGATAGGCTTCCGCCCACGGTCCGGAAATGAAGAAGGTGGCGTGGACGCCGTGTTTTTCCAACAGATCGAGTACCAACGGCACTCCGGAATTGCCCAGGTTACTGTCAAACGTCAGGGCAACGGCCGGCTCTGCCGCGGCCACGCCGGTAACCGGCAACGCCGTCGGCGCCAGCTTGATCGGGGCAGTTGGCGGCTCCGGCGCTGCCGTCACCTCTTTTTTCAACGGCTGGACCGCTGTTTCCGCCGCCGGATTGGCCGGCCCCGTCTGGCGGTATACCCAAAACATCGTCCCCACCACACAGGTGGCAAGAAACAACACGCTGAGCAGAAAAACCGGATACTTGTTATTCATATGACCATCCCCCGTTTCCGAAGCTTTTGTCACCGATAAGAAAAGCGGCTTACCAAACTGACGGCGCAGGCTGGTAAGCCGCTTGGCGTGTTCACTTGGCCTTGGCTGCCCCATGGGTCGCCGGCTGCAGCCCTGCCTGGATGACAGGCCAGATGGTTTCCCGTTCAAACCCCTTGCGCCAAGAGGCAACACCGGCCAGGCGATAGGGGCCGACCAAAGCGACCTTGGCGGCAATCGACCGCTCATCTTCCAGCCAAATTCGATAGCGTTTATCCTGTTCGTAATACTCGGTATAATACTGACCCTTATCCTCCAGCCACTGAAGCGTCAGGTTCTTTTCCCTAATCTTGCGTTCAGCGTCCACCATCGACAGGGTTGTTGCCTTGGCAGGCCCTTGGCCGTCGGCCGGTTCCTCCCACTCACGCATATAAAAAGGCAAACCCAATAGCAGTTTTTCCGCCGGTACTTCGGCCAGCGTGGCCTGAATCCCCCGTTCCACCCAGTTCAGCGAGGCCACCGAACCACTTCGGGGACTGGAACGCCAGGTTTCGTCATAAGTCATGACCATCACATAGTCGACGACAGCGGTCAGACCCTTCCGGTCATAGCACTGGGACCAGGTATCCGATCCCTGCGGTACGGTCATGTCCAGCGATACCACTACACCCTGCTCCCGGAGCGCGGTGGCGATACGGCTGACAAACCGGGTCAGCTTATCCTTGTCCTCGCGGTATATATTCTCAAAATCCAGATTGATGCCATCAAGATGGTAGAGGCTGCTATATACCAGCAGTTGCCTGATCACCCGCTCCTGGGCATCCTCACTCTGCAAAATCTGCCTGGTCAGATCCTTGTCAAAGCTGTTACTAATCAGTGCCCACACCTTATAGCCCTTCCGGTGCGCCTCTTCCACATACGCCGCGTCAGCCTTGCTGCTTACCAGTCCGCCTTCACTGCTAATGGAAAACCAGGTTGGGGACACAATCTCCAGGCCCGCTATTTTTTCCCCTTTCCCGTCGGCCGGCACTGCCGTGCCAAGCGCATCCCATACCAGATTAAGCTTCCCGGCCGGCCGCCAGACAGGGCGTTTTTCCGCCAAACGGCGCTTTTTCTGCGGCTCCGGCACCAGGACAAGCGTCCCGTCGTCCTGCGCCTCCACACGAATCCCCAGCAGAGCTTGCAGCCCTTGCAAATTCAGGTAGTCAATCCCGTCAAGGCGCCGGGTCGGAAAATTCAAGGTAAGGCCCTCAAACAGCCGGCCGTCCAGCGCCGGCGTTTCCAGCCTGAACTCCGGATGGGGCAGATAAAGATACAGTTTCTTTTCGTCACTGTCAAAATACAGCCGTTGATCTATGTAGCTTGCCGCAAACTGCACCGGGACCAATAGCTCCGGCCCCCGGCTCAGCACCGTCTCCTTAGCCGGAACGGCACCGTTATATACAATCAGTTGTTTCTTTTCCCATTGTTCCGGTTTATTGTCCTGGCCCCAGGCGACAGGCAACAAAAAGCCGGTCAGCAGGCACAGCCATACCGTTACTTTTACCGCCAATGACTTCACATAGGTCTCCTTTTTTCGAAAACAAATATTCTTTTTATATTTCGCCGGTAACGGCGGCAAATCCTTTATTATTCCCGCTCATCCTTTTACTTCCAGACATACGGCGGTCACATCATCCCGCTGAACACCGGCTTCGGCCAGCTCCCGGAAATGGCCGCAAAAAACTTCGAACGGCTCTCCCGCGGGCAGCAGAAAATTTTCCGGCAGCACTTCGGCTATCCCGTCGGTGTAAAAACAGAAGCGATCGCCCGGTTGTACCGGCTGGCTTTTTACTTCAAAATCAGGCTGTTCGCTAATCCCGAGAAACATGCCTTCCGTGATGATGCGGCCATGACCGGAGGCAGCCGCCAAATAGAATTCAGTAATGCCGGCCGCGGCATAACGCAGCTCCCGCGCCGCAAAATCCAGTTCGAAGAAGAAGGCCGCCACCAAAAGATCTTCGTCGAGATAACGTCCCACCCGCTGGTTTAGCGTGCGAATTCCCTCTTCCAACGACATGCCGGCAGCCGTGATTTCCCGGATCATAACCTGAATAGCCGCCGTCTGCAGCGCGGTAGCCGCCCCATGGCCCATCACATCAATCAGATAACCCCGCAGCACCTCTTCGCCGCGCCACTGATAGTCGTAAGCGTCACCGCTCACCAGCATGCAGGGCTCATAAATGGACTGTATCGACAGACGATTCTCTTCAATAGGCGCCGGCAACAGGCCTCTTTGCACCTTGCCCGCTTTGCTGAGCTCGGCAAACAGCCGCTGGCGCATAGCCTGTTCGGTCTCGGTCCGCAGTTCCAGGTCATGGGTCCGCTCCGCCACCCGGGCCTCAAGCTGGCCGACCAGATCGGTCAGTTGCCGGGCCGTCCGGTTAAAAGACCGGCTGAGCTGTCCCAGTTCATCCTGGCGGTCATCATCGGGCACCGGTTGATAACGGCCGGCCGCCAATTCCCGGGAGGCATCATTCAGCCGCAGAATCGGCCGGGTAATCCAGCGCGAGGTCCAGGCCGACAGCGCCAGAAAAAGCAGCATCGCCAGAAAAATGATCAGCACCGTGTACCCCAGCGCCTGTTTGATGCCCCCGAGAAAAACGCCGCTGTCCAGCACCACGTAGGTTTTCCAGTTCAATCCATATTCCTGAAAAGGAGCCATATTCACCAGATAATGACGGCCATCCAGATCAAACTCAACCGCCGCAGCCTCCTGGCGGGCGGCCAGGAAACGGGCCGCCGTCCGCAGCACCAGATTATCCGCATTGATCGCCTGTATCCGTTCGATCTTGCCATGCTGCACAAAAAAGGTCTCCGCCATGACCGACGCGGCAACCAGCCGCCCGTCTTCATCCGTCACGAATACCTGCCCGGCCGGACCGATCGCCAGTTTGTCCAGCAGCACTTCCAGCCAGGATAAGGTATAATTGGCGCCGAAAACCGCCTGCAGCGCCCCGGTTTCATTATAGAGCGGATATACGGCGGCAATGATCGGTTCACGGGAAAGCACCCCCCGGTAGATTCCGCTGAAAACAGGATGTCCGGCCCCGGCCGCCGCCTCAAACCAGGGGCGGGTCCGGACGTCCAACTGCACATACTGTTCTTTCCACTCCACGGCATCGCCCTGTCCGTTAACCGAGTAGAACCAGGAGCTGCCGCCGGTCGTCCGATCGCTGCTGACCGCCTGAATCTGGCCGTCGTCGATGCGCCGGGCGCCATAAAACGAACCGTCCGGCAAGCCGACAAAGGTCATATTCACTTCAGGGAAGGCCCGGAGCAGACTGACGAAATACCGGTTCCGGACGGACGGTTGCCGTAAGTCCAACTGCCCGCTATGCCAGGCTTCAGCCTGAAGCCGGTTAAGGCTCATCGGTTCCCGCATGCGGCTGTCCAGTTGCTCGTGCACCCGCTCCAGCGTCTGCCGGCGCAGCTCGTCCACAACAAAATTGACCGATAGCTGCCCGCCATGAAGCAGTACAAAACTGATAATGGCAGTGGCGATAACAAACTGTACCGCAAAGGGCAGAAAAAACACCTGCCTCAGCGACAGCCGCCGCCAACCGCGCACTAACACCTGCCTTAGCGCAAACTGATTATTCTCAGACTGCCGGACCTTCGGATTGCTCATGCCGCTCCCTCATCTTCATAGCATACTGTCCATTTATACTTTTGCCAACAGCCGGGCCGTCACGTCAGCACAAAAAGGCGGTATTATTACCCGGCAATATTTTACAAATATTATACCATGAACCTAACGGGTACTTAGTTAAAAATTTTACAAATTTTATGACCGCCAATACCATTATCCCTCTGCTCGCTACTTATTAAAAAAGTGCAGATTTTTTTACCAATTTATAGGATAAAGCAGGATTTATTTGAATATTGTTGAATGTAGGAATTAATTAATGTATTTTCTGGATATTCTGCTTTTTCATATTATTTAGCGACCCAGGGCGTATCTTCAAATTATCCAAACATCCACTGACGGTGATCTTTACGCTATACTTCGTTGCAATCGCGGGAAATAAGCTTCATTAATTCCGGCGGAATTTTGCCTCGTCTGTCACGGAAATCACTCGCCATTGACTATTTCGCTAATTTTGAGGACACACCCTATTTCCTGTCTATTTTATCTATTTTCTACTTGTACTTTAGTCCTGATTATGTACGAATCCCAGAAGGAGTTGCTGCTATGTATAAAGAAAAGCACTCGCCTGCTTGGACGCCTCAGGCTGCTCTAGTGTCCAACGCTGTTTTTTGCGTCTATTTATCCAGTCGTATATCAAGACTTTACCGTCTGGCCGGCTATTCCGGCTCAGCTTTCTTTGCTCCGCCGACAGGGCTGTCGGGCTTACTTTTCCCGGCGGAGAGGGAGGTAGCTTATGCCCAGGCATGCTAGCTTCTATTCCCGTCTTCCGGCCTCGCCGCACCGTAAAGAGACACGCCGCTACACGGAGAACACACTGCCGCCGGCCATAGAATTCCCCAAACAGGCACCGGCTTTGCCCGATGATCCGCTGTCAATTACCCGGGACCAGTTGCACCGCAGCTACATGGAGTTGGAAGAACTGTACGGCCAGCTCGCCGCTACCGAGGAAGTACTGCGCAACAAGGTGAGTGAGCTGGAGGAGAGTCAAAAGGCCTTGGCCGAAAGCGAAGCAAAATACCGCCTGGCCATCGAAGGCTCCAACGATGCCATCTGGGATTGGGACTTAAAGCGAAACACCCGGACACTCTCTCCCCACTGGGAGGAAAAAGTCAAATTAGCCACGATGGACCCCAACTTTTCCAGCCTGTGGGAGGAACGCATCCATCCTGAGGATAGAGACTTGCGCAAAAAAGCGATCAAGGAACATCTCCTGGGCGTTACCTCTTCTTATGATGCGGAATACCGCTTCCTGGTGCCGCCGAATCAATGGATCTGGATTCATGCCCGCGGCAAGGCGCTGTTCGACAAAGACAGAACCCCGCTGCGCATGTCCGGCTCGTATACCGATATTACGTCGCGCAAGATTCAGGAAGAATATATTTGTCACCTGGCCTATCATGACCCGCTTACCAGCCTGCCTAACCGCTTTGGTTTCCGGGAAAAGCTGTCTGCCGCTATGGCCAAGGCGGCAGACAATCACCATAACGGCTGTGTTTTTCTGATTGATTTGGATAATTTCAAGCTAATCAATGCCTCCTGGGGCAATTCCCTGGGTGACAGCGTACTGCTCGATGTAGCCAACCGCCTGCGCCATTGTCTGCCGCCGCAAAGCGAAATCGCCCGGATCGGCGGTGACGAGTTCGGTGTTATTATCAGTCCACTCGGCCACTTCCCGATCGGTGAATGGGCCAAATGCATCCTGGCGAATTTTCAAAAACCCTTTGCCATCCGCGACAGCAGCTTTAATTTATCCTGCAGCCTCGGCGCGGCTGTATTCAGTGACGGGGCAACGGCCGAACAGCTTATGCTTAACGCCAACAGCGCGTTATACCGCGCCAAGTCCTCGGGCCGCAAGACCTGGCGGCTGTATACCAAGGAAATGCAGCAAGCCCTGCGGGGCCGCGTGCAGATGGAAACCGACCTCTACTCCGCCTTGACCGCCAATCAGTTTTGTCTTCACTATCAGCCGCAGATCGAATTATCCTCCGGCCGGGCTATCGCGTTTGAAGCGCTTATCCGCTGGAACCACCCCGATAAGGGAATGATTTCGCCGCTGTCATTTATTCCGATTGCCGAAGAAACCGGGTTAATCCTGCCCATCGGTGACTGGGTGCTCCGTTCAGCCTGCCAGTTCGGACGGTTGATCAGCAGCCGCTGCCGGGAACCGGTCCGCATTGCTGCAAACATATCGGCTCAGCAGCTTATGCAGACCGACTTTGCCCAACGGGTAGAACGGATTCTGGCGGAAGAAAATTATCCTGCCGACAACCTGGAGCTGGAAATCACCGAATCCGTATTAATTGAGTCTTTCGATTTCTGCGTGCAACAATTAAAACGGCTGCGCCAGTTGGGGCTGCGCATTGCTCTGGACGATTTCGGCACAGGCTACTCCTCGCTGACCTATCTCAGCCAATTGCCGATCGACACACTGAAGATAGACAAGTCCTTCCTTCATCAGGCCTCCAACAGCCTGGCTTCGGCGGCCATTATCAGCACCATCATTCACCTGGCCCACCAGATGAACATCGCCGTAGTCGCTGAAGGAGTGGAAACACCGGAGCAGCTTTATGCCCTGATCAACTTGAACTGTGACCATATCCAGGGCTATTTGGTCAGCCGTCCACTGCCGGAGCAGAACGCACTGGATTTGAATTTTAAGAATACCCCGCTTCCCTCGACCAACACCCTCTCGTGAAACAGGGGCTGCCGCAGGAAATGCCTTTTTACCGCAGACTTACATGCTGCGAAAAAAAGCTCTCCCGCGACAGCCCCTTACCTGTTTTGCCGGCTAGCGCCGCAATCAGGATAGCACCTTACCCACTCTATCCGGTAAATGCTGTCTATATTCCGTGTGCCCCGGCATTACCGTCACAGCAGCCTTTTCAAGGCACCTAACGAAATAAGCTCGTTGACGTTTTCCACAAAGGGAATATTCTGCGGATTCCGGCTGGCAATCGCCCCACGCAGCAAAATAGGCGTCAGATCAAGATCCAAGGCACCGCGATAGGTGGACAACACGCAAAACTCGGCACAATAACCGGTCAGGATCACCGTGTCTACCCCCAGGGCGGCAATCTCGCCGGCCAAACCGGTCTTGGTAAAGGCATTGCCATAGGTCTTGACAATATGGAGATCATCGGGCCGGATGTTCAGATGCTCCGGCAGAAGAAATCCATCGGTACCGGGCACCACCCCGCTGGCTTCATTGTGGTGCTGCACGCAAATGACCGGCAACTGCCGGGACCGGAACAGGGCAATCGCTTCATTGGTGACCATAATGGCCTCCTCGAGCGATCTGGCCGTTTCGGGACTTCTTTTGAAAAACGCTTTTTGAATATCAATCACGATGAGCGCCGCTTTCATACTTATCACCTCTTGATGTAATATGATTCACCTAGGGAACTTTAATACGACAGACCACCGGCAAATCCTGCCGCGACCTGAGTGCTCCGCCAACTTTGAAATTGCAGTTTCAGCGTTGGCGGAACAACACTAGAATTAATGCCTGCCGTTATACCGGCAGGCATCATCAAATCATCTTGTATTCATTTCGGCACCCTAACCAAGTTCTCCTCTAAGGCGAGCCAATTCCGCCTGTGTTTCTGAATAATACCAGCGAACCGATTTACCAAAAACACAGCGCATGGCATCCACTTTACCTGCTTCGGCTAATTTGCGCATCTTTTTCACATCAAAACCATTAGAAGAAAAATAACCTGCCGCAATGAATCCTCGATTGTGCAGCCATTTTCGGTAGTAATCGTAATCCCTACTCTCCAACTCGACTCGCCAAATCGCCATGTGCGTCACGGCCTTTCTCTTAAGTTTGCCTCTATTATACACTATAAATGTACAATTGTAAATTTATATGGTGCATTTTTAACAATATCTTCTCCAAAACTTTACTTTAGGTAAACATTGTAAAGGTGTTATGAAAATTAGATGGCGTCCGAACCCTTGCCTGGGGCGAGAATTAAGGTTAGGCTGCAAGGATTTTTTTATCCTGCACGGCGGAGGAGCCGCACCTACCGGACCTATGTAAAGTGACATAACGAAGCCGGGCAGAAAAAGATTCGTAAGAAAACCAAAGCTTTGATCCAGTCAAGGTACTGGTACTATGCCCCGGCCGACAGCATCGTCCAGCCACCCCGGCCATCCAGTTCCAGCTTGGCTTGATGATATTGGAGCAAGGTGCTGCGATGCCCGACGCTGATTAATATGGCCTGCGGCAACTGCTCCTTGATCAGGCGGTACAGTTGCTGCTCGGTCGGTTCATCCAGCGCGGTAGTTGCCTCATCCAGGATGAGAATGTCCGGCTGCTGCAGCAGCACCCTGGCAAAAGCCAGTCGCTGCTGTTCGCCCAGCGACAGCACCTGGGCCCAGTCTTCCATGTCGTCCAGGCGCCCCGCCAGAAATGACAGGCGGCACTCTTCCAGAACCAGCCGGAGCTGGTCATCCTCCACCGGACGGGTCAGTCCCGGATAGCCGATCGCCTGCCGCAGTGTGGCAATCGGAATATAAGACTTCTGCGGTAAAAAGAGGGCCTGTTTATCGGCCGGAAAGTTGATCGTTCCCCGCCCAAACGGCCAAATACCGGCCAGGGCGCGCAGCAGCGTGCTCTTGCCGCAGCCCGAAGGGCCGCTCACCAACAGCGAGTCTCCCGGCAATAAACGAAGGCTAAAGTCGGTCAACAGACGATGCCCGTCAGGCCGCAATACGTCCAGTTCTTCCACAGCCAGTTCCGGCTGCGCCTGGCGGCGGATTTCCGGTTCGGTCACCTCGCTGCGCAGGGCTTGCACCTTCTCCATATTGGTCGAAAACTGCCCCAACCGGTCGATAACCGCTTTCCATTCGGCAAGCTGGGTAAAGCTGTCGATAAAGAAGGAAAGCGACGACTGCACCGTACCATAGGCATCGGCAATCTGAAACATTTCACCCAGGCTGATTTTATTGGCAAAATAGCGCGGCGCGGCCACTAAAATGCCAAAGATGATCGAAAGCTGTCCATAACCGGAGGTAAACCAGGTTAGACGCTTATTGAGGTTCATCAACTGCCAGTAATTCCCGAACACCCGTTGGAATCGAGCCAAAAAGTTCTTTTCCTCTTCTTTCTGCCCCTTATAGAGAGCCACGCTTTCGCTATTTTCCCGCAGTCGCATCAGACTGAAACGAAAATCGGCCTCATAGCGCTGTTGAATGAAATTAAGGCTGACCAGCGGCTTGCCCAGCTTTACGGTAAGCCAGGTTCCCAGACCGGCGTAGGCAATAGCGGCCCATACCAGATAACCGCCGACCACAAATACCGTCTGTCCCAGCGGAATTTCCAGCGTTCCCGACATGTGCCACAGAATGACAATGAAGGAAATCAGCGTTACCCCTTCCCGCAGCAGTCCCAGTGACAACGTCAGCGCATGGGAAACAAAAAGATTGATATCTTCACTGATCCGCTGGTCAGGGTTATCGGTGTTCTCGCGGTCCACCAGCTTCATCCGGTAGAAGGTTTGATTGGACAGCCAGTCACCCAGGTACTGCTCAGTCAGCCATTTGCGCCAGCGAATGGTCAGCATCATCCGCAAATAGAGCTGATAACCGGCAATAACAATAAAGATGCCGGCCAGCAGGCTGAAATCACCCAGGGCACTGATAAAACCATCCCTGTTGCGCTCGTTTAATACATTGTAAAATGTGTTGCGCCATGCGTTGATTAAAACATTGATATAAACAATCCCCAGATTGAGCGCCACAATCGCGGCCAGCAGCCCTCTGGCCCGCCAGCGTTCCTCCGACACCCAGTAGCCCTTGGCCAGCTTCCAGGCGTTTTTTAAGGTGGCAAGCTTTTCTATTCTCATCCTATCTCTCCTTGCGCGTTATCCCCTTACGATTTCACCACAGTCTTAGGACCCTTCGGTCAGTTTGCAGACAGCCCTGGCGGGCAGTGAATGGTTTTCTTTATTCTCCGTCTTTTTTATAATTCCTGTTGCGGCAAAAATAACAAAAGACAGCCGGCTCCGCCCGGCTGTCTTTTGTTATTTGGTTCGGTTGCGTTCGGCCACCTTGGCAAACGCTTTGGCACTGGCGGCAATCGTGGCGGCAATGTCCGCCTCGCTGTGGGCAGCCGACATGAATCCTGCCTCAAACTGGGAGGGAGCCAGGTAGATGCCATTTTCCAGCATGGTGTGAAAATAGATAGCAAAGGCTTCCGTATCAGCCGTAGTGGCGCTGTCATAATCATATACCGGTTGGTCGGTAAAGAACAGGCCGAACATAGAACCAAGCTGATGAAACTGCAGGGAAAGGCCGTACCGTTCCGCCTGATTGCGCAGTCCGACTGCCAAGGCGGCCGTCTTTCCAGTCAGCTTGCGGTACATGTCCGGATCGGCGGTCAGCGTCCGCAAGGTGGCAATCCCCGCCGACATAGCCAGCGGATTGCCGCTCAGCGTCCCCGCCTGGTATACCGGACCGGCCGGCGCAATATGCTCCATAATATCCCGGCGGCCGCCATAAGCACCTACCGGTAAGCCACCGCCGATTACTTTGCCCAGGCAGGTCAGGTCGGGTTTAATGCCGAACAAAGCCTGCGCACCGCCGTAAGCGACGCGGAAACCGCACATGACTTCGTCGAAGATCAGCAAGGAACCATAGGAACCGGTAATATCCCGGACCTGCTGCAGGTAGCCTTCACGGGGCGGCACCAGTCCCATATTACCGGCCACCGGTTCAATAATCACGGCAGCGATATCGTCTCCGTATTGAGCAAACACCTGAGCCAGCGCATCGGCATCGTTATAGGGCACACTGATGGTGCCGCCGGCCACGCTGGCCGGCACGCCGGGGCTGTCGGGAACGCCCAGTGTGGCGGCACCGGAACCGGCCTTGACCAGCAGGCTGTCATGGTGTCCATGGTAGCAGCCGACAAATTTCACGATCCGGCTCCGCTTGGTATAGGCCCGGGCCAGGCGCAAAACACTCATGGTCGCCTCGGTGCCCGAATTTACCATCCGCACCAGCTCCATCGACGGAAAGGCAAGGCGAATCAACTGAGCCAGCTCTGTCTCCAGCAGGGTCGGCGCCCCATAGCTGGTCCCCTGCAGGACAGCCTTCTGCAGCGCCGCGGTCACAGCCGGATGGGCATGGCCGAGAATCATCGGTCCCCAGGAACCGACATAATCAATATATTCATTGCCGTCTATATCATAGAGACGGCTGCCGGCCGCCCGGGCGATGAACGGCGGCGTGCCGCCCACACCGCGAAAGGACCGCACCGGACTGTTGACACCGCCCGGAATATATTCTTTCGCTTCAGCAAAGGCAGCCGCTGATTTCACAAACTGATATCCCATTGCTTTTTCCTCCCAACTAAGCTTCTTCGCGCAGCCACCGGGCCGCATCCAGCGCATGGTAGGTAATAATGATATCGGCACCGCTCCGTTTCATGCTAAGCAGCGTTTCCAGCACAATCCGCCGTTCATCGACCCAGCCGTTGGCAGTGGCCGCCTTGACCATCGCGTACTCGCCGCTCACATTATATGCGGCCACAGGCAGATCAAAATTATCCTTCACCTGCCGGACAATATCCAAATAGACAAGCGCCGGCTTAACCATCAGAATATCGGCGCCTTCCTCCACATCCAGCGCCGCTTCGCGCAGCGCCTCGCGGGCATTGGCGGGATCCATCTGGTAGCTTTTGCGGTCACCGGTCTGCGGCGCCGAATCAGCGGCATCGCGGAAGGGGCCGTAAAAAGCCGAGGCGTATTTGACGGCATAGGACATGATGGACACATCGGTATACCCTTGCTGATCGAGTGCCTGACGGATGGCCAGCACCCGGCCGTCCATCATATCCGACGGGGCGACCATATCGGCGCCGGCCCGCGCGTGACTGACAGCGGTTTTGGCCAGCAGCTCCAGCGTGCTATCGTTGTCTACCGTCTGCCCTACCAAATGACCGCAATGACCGTGACTGGTATATTGGCACAAACAGACGTCGGTAATTACCGTAAGCTCCGGCAAGGCCGCTTTGATCCGGCGCACCGCCTCCTGTACGGGACTGGCGTCATCCCAGGCGCTGGAGCCCTGCTCGTCTTTATAGGCAGGCAAACCGAACACCAGCACGGCCGGAATCCCCAGTTCATAGGCTTCCCGGGCCACAACCACTGCTTTATCCGGAGAGTAATGGCATACTCCCGGCATGGAACCAATTTCTTCTTCCAGATTATCTCCCGGCACCACAAACAGGGGATAGACAAAATCGCCTGCTTGCAGCTCGGTTTCCCTGACCAGTTTTCTGATCCCCGCCGAAACTCTGAGGCGCCGGGGACGAATAAACGGCATAGTCATTCGTGCTCCTCCTTCACTGTCTGTCATATGGTGACAGTCAGGGCGTGTGGGAACGCGTTGAATTGCTCAGATTTCGAGCCGATTTTTCGCCGGACAAGGCAAATTTCCGCAGGAATACCGGACGTATTTCAAGGAAATTTAACGCAGTACGGCGGAAAATACGCCGGAAGATGGACAATGAACACCCGTGTCCACACGCCCTAGGTCGAAGAACCGGCAAAAGCCACTGCTCCGAACCATGTGACTGTTAATTATTATTGACCATATTGTTCTAATATAGCGGCTACCAGGCCGTCAATGCTGTATTCCCTGGCAACCACATCGGGTTTGATGCCCTGCTCGGCGCAGGTGGTCGCAGTAATCGGACCAATGCAGGCCACTTTGGTCTTTTGCAGCAGCGAGGCTCCTTCGGGTCCCAGCAGTTGCAACAAATTGGTTACTGTCGATGAACTGGTAAAGGTCACCAGATCAATCTCGTCCGCTGCCAGCCGGCTGGCCAAAGCAGCCCCCTCCACATCACCGCTTACCGTCTGGTAAGCCGGCGCTACATTAACACTCACGCCCATTTCCCGCAGCTGTTCCGGCAACACATCGCGGGCCACGGCGGCGCGGGGAATCAAGACCCGCATGCCGGCCTCAACCCGGCCCTGCAGGGCTTCGATCACACCTTCCGCCCGGAATTCGACAGGCACCAGATCAGCCCGGATACCGTGTTCCTTCAACCGGTTGGCGGTCGGCGTACCGATGGCGGCAACCTTTAGGCCGCACAAGGCTCGGGCATCCAGATCGAACTCGGCCAGCCGCCGGAAAAAGTATTCCACCCCATTGACACTGGTAAAAATAACCCAGTGATACTGGGACAATTCGCCAATAGCCTGGTCCAGTTTGGCATAACTGTCCGGCGGTATAATCTTAATCGCCGGCGCTTCAAGACACTCGGCCCCCAGGCTCTCCAGCCGGGCACTCAGTACGCTGGCCTGTTCCCGCGAGCGGGTTACCAGCACCTCTTGCCCAAAGAGCGGCCGCTTGTCAAACCAAGCCAGCTTCTCCCGTAAAGACACGACCTCACCTACGATAAAAATCGCCGGCGGCTTGATTTGCTGCTCGGCCACCTGCCGGGCTGCCTCACCTACCGTGGTAACCAGCACCCGCTGCTCGGGCTTGGTCCCCCAGCGGATAACGGCGGCAGGCGTAGTGGCCGGCCGGCCGTATTCCTGCAGCTTAGTTGTTATGTAAGACAAATTTTCCACGCCCATCAAAAACACCAGCGTGTCCACACCGGTCGCCAGTTTATCCCAGTGAATGGTCGATTCAGCCTTGGTCGGGTCCTCATGGCCGGTAACAACAGCAAACGACGTAGCCACCCCGCGATGGGTAACCGGGATACCGGCATAGGCCGGCACCGAAATAGCCGAGGTAATGCCGGGCACTACCTCAAACGGCAGGCCGCTGGCTATCAGTTCTAAAGCCTCTTCGCCGCCCCGGCCGAACACAAAGGGATCGCCGCCTTTTAGACGGACCACTATTTTGCCGGCCAGCGCCTTCTCCACCAGTACCTGGTTGATGTCTTCCTGTTTCATCGTATGGGCGCTGGAAGCCTTACCCACATAAATCAGCTCGGCTTCCGGCCGGGCATGATCCAGCAGCCGCTCGTCGGCCAACCGGTCGTAAACCAGCACGTCGGCCGCTTCGATGCACTCCAGAGCTTTGACACTAATTAATTTATAATCACCGGGGCCTGCCCCCACCAAATATACCATACCTTGTTTCATGCCTTACTCCTCCTATAACGCCGCCAGTATTTCACGGCCGCCGGCCGCCAGCATCCGTCTGGCCAACGTGACGCCCAGCTCATCCGCCGCTGACGCCGGTCCGGTTACCGAATCACGAATGACGGTTGTCCCGTCAGGCGATAAAATGACGGCCTGTAACATGAGTTCGCCAGCTTCCAGCGTACCGTACACACCCAGCGGAATCTGGCAACCGCCTTCCACTTCCTTGAGATAAGCCCGCTCCGCCGTAGCCGCAGCCTCCGTGGCCGGGTGGTTCAAAAACCGCACTGCCGCCAGTACATCCCGGTCGGCACTGCGCGTCTCGATAGCCAGTGCCCCCTGCCCGACGGCAGGCAAACAAATATGCTTCGGCAGAATCTGGCTGATCCGCTGCTGCCAGCCCAGCCGCACCAGGCCGGCCACCGCCAGCACAATGGCATCCAGATCGCCGTTGTCCAGTTTATTCAGGCGGGTATCCAAGTTGCCCCGCAAATCACAAATTCTCAGGTCCGGACGATAATTAAGCAATTGAGCCTTGCGTCGCAGGCTGGATGTACCCACCCGGGCCCCCAGCGGCAGCTTGTCCAGTTCGCCATAGAGCGGACTGATCAGCGCGTCGCCCGGATCGACCCGTTCGGTAATGGCCGCCAGTTCCAGTCCTTCGGGCAGCGCCGTCGGCATGTCCTTTAGACTGTGAACCGCCAGGTCAATCTCCCCGGCCAGCATGGCATGCTCCAATTCCTTGGTAAACAGCCCTTTGCCGCCGATTTTGGCCAAAGGTACGTCCAGAATCTTATCGCCTGTTGTAACAATATGCTTTAATGTCACCTTGACTCCCGGATATTTCCCGGCAATCAGCCTGGCTACATGCTCAGCCTGCCACAGCGCCAGCTTACTTCCGCGCGTACCGATAACAAGTTCGTTCTTCACTGTGTCCGCCCTCTCCTATTGCGTCTAGTTTAAACAAGGTCCGCACCGCTTCCAGATACGGCGCCTCGTTGCCCGTCATCGCCGCTTCATTCATCCGCACCATGGGATCACGCAACAGCTTTCGCACCAGCATGCGGGACATATTTTCCAGTACCTTGCGTTCCTCCGGGCTGCAGTCAGGCAGCTTGGCCAGCGCCCGTTTCACTTCCCGCTGCCGGATGGTTTCCGCTTTATCCGCCAGCAAAGCCATGGTCGGCTGATAGGACAGATAACGGAATTTAGCCACCAGTCCGGACAGTTCCTCGGCGATGATTTCTTCCGCCAGGCGGGCCTCCTGTTCCCGTTCATGAATATTGCATTCGACGACTGCTTCCAGGTCGTCAATATTATATAAATTTACCCCGGCAATTGCCGCCACTTCCGGCTCCACATCGCGAGGCACGGCAATGTCGATAAAGATAATCGGCCGGCCTTGGCGCTTCGGCATCAGGTGAGCCACATCCAGCGTCCGGATAATATAGTGCGGTGCCCCGGTGGAGGTAATCACGATATCGGCCTTCACCGCGCTTTTCATAAAGTCCTCAAACGGGACGGCCACTCCCTTGAACTTGTCGGCCAGCAAAGCCGCCCGTTCAAACCGCCGGTTGGATACAAACACGGTATTTACGCCGTTTTCCACCAGATGGCGCGCCGTCAGTTCGCTCATTTCGCCGGCCCCTAAGAGCAGCACATTGACCGTCGACAGGTCGCCGATGGCATGCTTGGCCAATTCCACGGCGGCATAGCTGACCGACACGGCATTATAGGCAATCCTGGTTTGGGTGCGAACCTTCTTGCCCACCGCAATAGCCCGGTTAAACAGGGTGTTAAGCACCGTACTGGTCATCCCTACCTCGCGGGCGATGCTGTAGGCTTTTTTTACCTGGCTGAGGATTTGCCCCTCGCCGATAACCAGCGAGTCCAGACTGGACGACACCCGGAACAGGTGCTCCATACAGCGCTCTTCCGTATAAATATATAAATGAGGTTCCACCGACTCCTGGACCTCCGACATGCGCCGCAGCAGAGCCTGCATCACTTCAAGCCCATCCTCCAGATCATCCACCACCGCATACATTTCAGTGCGGTTGCAGGTCGACAAAATCACGCATTCGTCAATTTCCTCCCGGGTGTCCATATGCCGGAGAGCCGCCTTGACCTGCTCTTCGGAAAAAGAAAAACACTCCCGGATGTCCACCGATGCCGTTTTATGGTTTAATCCCACAACAACTAACTGCATGTTGTATCTTTTCCTCCGCTTCCTCAATCCTGCCTTGTTTCAGCAGCTTAAGTATTTCTTCGTCCAGGGCCTGACGCCAAAAAGCCTCCCGGTCTTTCGAGTCCGCCAGGACGGTTTTGATCTCCTCGCGCAGCGCAGCCAGCCGTTCCAGATACAGGCCGTATTCACTGCCGTAGCGTTCGGCCAGTTCTTCCCTGAGCCGTCGGGATAGTGCCGGACTTTTGCCGCCCGTCGATACAGTGAGCAGCAAATCCCCGCGCCGCACCTGAGACGGGATGGTAAAATCACTGCCTTCCCCGTCATCGGCCAGATTGACCAGCGCGCCGGCTTGCCGCGCCGCCGCGGCTGCCAAACGGTTGACCTCCCGCCGGTTGGTAGTGCAAAACACCAGAAAGTAACCGGTTAAAGGCTGTCCACTGTACGGGACGGCCCATTGCACAAGGTGCCCCGCCGCCAGCCTGTCCTGCAGCCAGGAAGTCAGCACCGGGCTGATGACCGTCACCCGGGCCTTTGCTTCCAGCAAGGCCCGCACTTTCCGCTCTGCCACACCGCCACCGCCGATCACGGCGCAGTGCCGTCCCTCCAGGTGCAAATTCACCGGATAGGTCACGAGAAACCACCTCGTCTTCATCCTGTTAGATATTCGCTATTTCAAATTATACTCCTCTTTAACCTATAAAATCCACTCTTAAATTTATAGCCAGCGCCCACCGGGCCTGCCCAGGCCACAGGCGGCCCGTCTCTTGCGATGCGCCGCCGGCGGTCAGCTGCCATACAGGCTAAAATAACGCTCCAGAATGGCCCGGACTACCGGCGCGGCCGCCGCCGAACCCTCGCCGCCCTCATCGATCAGCACGGCCACAGCAATCCTTGGCTGCTCCGCCGGCGCATAACAGGCGAACCAGGAATGGGTGGTGCCACGGCCGGTTTCGGCCGAACCGCTCTTACCGGCTATGGCGGGCTTAAAATCCTTAAATACCCCTGCCCCCGTGCCGGCCGCCACCACCTGTCGCAGCCCCTGCTGCAGCACCGCCCAGTGCTGCGGTGCCAAATAGACCGTCCGCAGCAGTTCCGGCGAATACGCCTGCTTCACCTGCCCATCGGGACCGACCACCTGGTCGACCAGGCGAGGCCGGTATACCGGGCCGCGATTGGCTACCGCCATAAGCAGCAGCGCCTGCTGCAGGGGCGTCGCCAGATAATAGCCCTGGCCAATGGCGTCAATCAGCGTTTCTCCGGCATACCACTCTTCTCCGTAAGTAGCCTGCTTCCAGGCTATCGTCGGGACAATGCCCGCCACTTCGCCCGACAAAGCGATGCCGCTGAGCTCACCAAAGCCAAAGGTCCGGGCATAGTCGGCCAGCCTATCCACGCCAACCCGCCGGCCCAGTTCATAAAACACCGGATCACTGGACCAGGCCAGAGCATCGACCAGGGTCAGTTTGCCCAGGCCGTTGGTATCCCAACCATAAAAACTCCAACCCTGATAGACATATACACCTTTATCCCAGAAAACCTCGTCGGCATTAGTCTGACCTGTATCCAGCGCAGCGCTCGCCGTGACAATCTTAAACACCGAGCCTGGCGGATATTCACTCTGAATAGCCCGGTTGGTCAGCGGATTATGGCTGTCCGTCACCAGCTTCTGCCACGCCTGGTTGCTAATACCGGCGGCAAAGGCATTGGGATCGAAAGCAGGCGTACTGGCCAGCGCCAACACCCCGCCGGTGGCCACATCCAGCACGACGGCGCAACCGCCCTGGGCCGGCTCTCCGCTGCCACGGCTGCGATTTACCTGCGCCGCCAGCGCGTCCTCAGCAGCCTTTTGTATATTAACATCCAGGGTGGTTATGAGATTGCTGCCGGGAATAGCCGCCTTTTCACCCAGCCTGGCCACCTCTTCGCCCTGCACATTCACTTCAATTTGCACTGCGCCGTCCACACCGCGCAGATTGGGTTCCCACCGTTCCTCCAGACCGCTCTGACCTACCACATCGTTCGGGCTATAGCCCTGGGCCTTGAGCCGCTCATACTCGTCATCACTAATGCTGCCCAGATAACCCAGCACATGGGCTCCCAGCGACTGATACACATACTGGCGCACCGGCATAGCCTCAATGATCACCCCGGGCAGATATTGTTTGCGTTCCTGTATTTTGGCCAGCATGGCCGCATCGGCATCCCGCTTTAAACGAACCGGATCATAGGCTTTACTCTGCCCTTTGGCCAGCCTCGCATTAATCTCATCCTCAGTCAGACCGGTGATGGCGGCCAGCAGCGGCGTTGCCTCGGCGGCATTATTATATTCGGCGGGAATGATCGAAACGGCAAAGCTGGGCCGGTTGGCAACCAGAATATTCCCGTTGCGGTCATAGATCGTTCCCCGCGGCGCCGTCTGTGTAATATTGCGAATCCGGTTGCTTTCGGCCGTCTTTTTATACTGGGGCCCCTGGATCAGCTGCATCCAGGCCAGCCGTCCAATCAACAATACCGCTACGCCAATAATGATGACGATCAGTACCCGCAGTTTTTCCCGCTTTTCCAGTTCCTGTTTATCCCACATAGCCGAAATGCTCCTTCTTTGCCAGCTAGTACTCCGCCAGCTTTGAAACAGGAAGATGGTGGCGAGGCAACAGGCTAACCGTCAGCAATTCCTGTTTTCAAGGTTGGCTAACTATAGTATGACAAAAAAGGGCAAAAAAAATAGCCCTGCCGGGCTATCAAGCAGGGCTATTTCCCTGCGAAATCCTTGCCAATGATGACCGTAGCTTGGGTGTCCTTGCTGTCATCTCTGGAAACCTGCAAGGAATAGTCAAAAGGCAAACCGCTTAAACGGTTGATCACGGCGCTGTTCGCCGTATTGGCAATCACCGTGGTGGTCTTATACGTATTGGTAATCGACGACACGCTGGTTACCTGGAGGCCCTGATTCCGGAGCAGGGCAGCCATTTTATCGCCCGCCCCGGCCACACCGCTGGCATTGAGCACTTCCACCGACAACCGGGCCGGCGGCGGCAGCATGGCTTTATCGGTTTGCTTGGTTCCACCGGTTTTATCTTTATCCTTATCCTTGTCCGCCTTGGCAGTTGCTTTGTCCTTATCGCTTTCCTTATCGTCCGTCTTGTCCGCCGTCTTAACCGGTGGCGGATCAAGGACCTTCATCTCTTTCGGAATGGATCTTTCGTATTCGGAAGCCTCCTGTTTCGCGTTAGCCTGGTATTTAAGGTCTGTTTTCAGATCCATAATATTGGCCATATGCTGACGCAGGGCAACCAAATCGGGTATCCAGTAGCTGATATCGTCAATATAGGCCGGTTTGCCCGGTACCATATCGGCATGCAGGCCCTGTTTGGACGCATCGTTCAATATTTTGGCCAGATTGAGCATTTCACTGGCCGACATGTCGGTCTTAACGGCCGAGCTGAGTTCCTTAATCAACGACGGCAGTTTTGGAATGACGGCCGGACTGGCCACCTCATCCATTAAGGCTTTGACAAACTTCTGCTGCCGGGCCACCCGGCCGATGTCGCCCTCTTCATCACGGTAACGGACATATTGAATGGCTGTTTTGCCGTCCATATGCTGCAAGCCCGGTTTCAGATTGATCACGAATCCGTCGCCATCATAAGGATCTTCATAGTACATCCGTTTTTCCACATTAACATCAATACCGCCAACGGCATCAATGATTTTCTTAAAGCCGGAAAAATTAATCAGGGCATAATAGTCGATCGGCATATCCAGAAGTCCTTCGACGGCCTTGATCGACAGTTCATGACCGCCTTCCGCATAGGCGTGATTGATCTTATCCCAGCCATGGCCGGGAATTTTCACGCGGGTATCCCGCGGTACGGACAGCATGGACACCGATTTGGTATCCTTGTCCACGGTAATGACAAACATCGTATCGGAACGACCCACATCATCGCTACGCTCATCTACCCCAAGAACCAATATATTTACTTTTCCCGTCCCAATCAGGGTGCTGCCTGCCCGTTTTGTCGCTTTTTCAAAATCACCGCCGCTGACAAACCAGTAATAGGTAGCCATCGCTACCACAACCATGCTGAATACGGCAGCCAGAAACAGCCATACGGAATGCTTCTTCTTGCCACGCTGCTGGGAAAGGCGCTCCTCCAAACGTGCCATGACGCAACCCTCCTTTGCTCCCTAGTATCTCTATCGTATTACTATACAAAACTACCTGTCACACCATAACTGCACCGGGCATCTGTTATGTTTATGCAATAAATAAGCCCCCAATGCAAGGGGGCTTTCTCTCTAACAGTATACAAAAAGTTACATAAACGGTCAAGCTTTTTTATTCTATTGTAAAATATTACTCGGTATCCCAAATTGTGTTGTCAACCTATCCCAAACGTCTCTGACAGCGCTTTTTTGCTTCATGCTCGTTCATCTTTTTGAAATAAAGTTTCTTATGACTGACAAAATTTTACCCTGGCCGGGCCAAGAATGACCCGCCAGGGTACTGCCGTTAATTGAGACTATAGCCTAACTATGCTGCACCTCGAACACCTTGTAGCGTTCCTCCCGCAATAGTAGCGTTACGGCTATGGCCAGCGCCAGAACCAGCGCGGTACCGATCAGCAGAACGACACCGCTCCAGCCGTTCCATACCAGGAAGTTCCCGCCCAGCGCGCCCAACACGCTGGAGCCGATATAGTAGAGCAGCAAATAGAGGGACGATGACTGGGCCTTGCCAACCTTAGGGTTCTTGCCGACTGAACTGCTGGCTACCGAATGGCTGCCAAAAAAGCCGAAGGTGAACACGGCAACACCGATGATTTTAATAGATAGACTGGGCGCCAGGGTCAACACAACACCGGCCAGCATGCAGCTCAACGACAGGCAAAGCACCTTGTTACTGCCCCGTTCATCGGCCAGCTTGCCCATAAAGGTCGAACTAAAAGTACCGACCAGATACACAAAAAAGATGCAGCCGACCACCGTCTGGCTTAAATTATACGGCGCCGCCATGAGCGGATAGGCAATATAATTGTACAAGGTCACGAAGCTGCCCATAATCAAAAAGCCAATGCAATACAGGCAGCGAAGCTCGGTATCCTGCAGCGCCTGCCCCAGTCCCTTGAGCACTGCTTGCGGCGCCAGCCGCTTAGGTCGAAAATTCCTCGATTCCGGCAGGCGAAGCCAGAACCACAGGCTCATCAGCACACAAACAGCGCCCAGCGCGCCTACCGCGAAACGCCAGGAGAAAAAATCGGTCAGCGTGCTGATTAAGAGACGGCCTATCAAACCGCCCACCGAATTGCCGCTGACGTATATCCCGATCACCAGTCCGGTAATCGCCGGGCTGAATTCCTCATTGATATAGGCCATGGAAATAGCGGGAAACCCGGCCAGTAAAACGCCCTGCAGGGCCCGTAGCACCAACAGCAGGGTGAAGTTCTGGACAAAGGCGCTAGTAATCGCCAGCACGGCCGAACCGACCAGCGCCAGAGTCATTACATACTTGCGCCCCTTGACATCAGACAGCCAGGACATGAATATCATCGAAACAGCCAGTCCGCCGGTAGCAAAAGATACGGACAACCCGGCCGTAGACGGCGGTATCTGAAATTCGCCGGAAAACACCGGAATGAGCGGCTGCAGGCAATAAAGCAGGGCAAAGGTTACAAAGCTGCCCAGAAACATGGCGGCAATCGTTTTCCAGTAACGCTGGTCCGACTGCTCGATATAGTTTGACATTGTTAAACCATCCCTTCCCTGGGAGCTCAGCTACACTAAAAACTATCAACTGTTTTTACCACAGATGATCCACCAGAAAAAACAAATTCTTTTTATATAGTACTGCTAATTAAATTATAATTCCAATGCATTCTTATTATATAATTAATGCATAATGATTATATAGGAGTGGTTTTGTATGGAATGGTACCAACTGGAGAACTTCCGGGCCGTGGCCAGAACGCAGCATATGACCGATTCCGCCCGCGACCTGTCCGTGTCACAGCCGGCGCTGAGCCGTTCGATTGCCAAACTCGAACAGGAGCTGGGCTGCCCGCTGTTCGAGCGCAACGGCAAGCACATCGTGTTAAACCGCTACGGTAAAATATTTTTGCAGCATGTGGATAGAGCTTTGCAGGAAATCGCTACAGGCCAAAAAGTGCTGGACGATATGCTGCATCCCGAACGCGGCACAGTATCGCTGGCTTTTTTGCATTCCCTGGGGACCAATGTGGTACCCAGCCTGCTCGGCGAGTTTCACGAACAATATCCGGACATTCAGTTCAAGCTGTACCAAAATTACACGGCCCTGCTCATTGATCAGTTGGAAGCCGGCGAAATCGACCTGTGCCTGTGTTCACCGGTCATTCCCAATGACCGGATCGGTTGCCAGACCCTGTTTCAGGAGGAATTGTTGCTCGCCGTCCCCATCGATCATCCCCTCGCCTGCCGCCACGAGGTCAATCTGGCAGAGATAGCCGGCGAACCGATGATCACCTTCAAAAAGGATTACGGCCTCCGAATCATCATGGACCAGCTATTCTCCGCCGCCGGCCTGACGCCGGTCATCACCTTTGAAGGTCAGGAAATACTGACTGTTGCCGGCCTGGTCGAAGCCAAGTTCGGTTTGGCGCTCATTCCGTACACCAACGGGGTGGAAAAAGCAAAAATTACCTTCCTGCATATTGCCGATACCGACTGCCACCGCTCCATTGAAATGGCCTGGATAAAAAACCGCTACATGTCACCGGCCGCCCGAAAGTTTAAGGACTTTGTCAGCAAGGCCTTTGCCGGCTCCTGAGTGTCCGGTCCTTACCCGCTTGTACCCCGGAGGATCCGCTCTGCGGGAAGAAAAAAATCCCCCGCGCGGCCTACCGGCTACGAAAGGGATCAACCACTTAGCGCTTCTTGGGAAACACAGTTCTGAGTACTTCCATAAGAATATTAAGATAAAAAGCATAAGACTCTATATTGTGATGCCAGTCCTTTACCTTGCTGCTCACCTGGCCCTGCCAGGATTCCATCGTACTGCTGGTCTGCTCGACCGTCGCCCTCACGCTGGCCGCCAACTCCTGTACCGAGGTTAAGGTGTCCGGCAAAACAGATAACGTCCGGCCCACCGGCTCCCGGTTGGCCTCCACTACATCCTGCACCTGTCCCAGCACCCGCAGCAGCCGGCGCAACACGGCGATGAGATAGCCACAGGCAATCACCGCCAGCATGAACAGCACGGTCTGTCCCAACTCCATAAACGATATGTACACGGCTACCCCTCCTGCTCCGGATTGTCCGACCCGCCGGCCGGGTTGTAGTTTTTAAGCGCCTCTCCCGCCAGACGGTCAGCCAGTTCATTACCGGCCACGCCGGTATGGCCGGCCACTTTATGAAACCGCACCCAGGATAAATGACTGCCGATAAAGGCAGCGTAGCCTTGGGTCAGGGCATTGTTGGTTTTCCAGGACCCTGTGGCCCACTCCGAAATACCGCTGTAGTCGTGATGAATGGTAATCACCGCCACGTCCTGTGTCTGCGCCCAGGTGACGGCCTCCATCGTCGCCTCCAGCTCGCCGGCCACGTTGCGGGCGGCAACGGCGCTTTCATCGCGGCCCACGCCGCTGGCCGTATGAATCAGCTCATCGTCCCGGTAGGCGGCAAAGCCCCAGCTATACTGCCGCTTCCGGTGATCGTAGCTGCCGTCCACATATATATCATAATGGCTGCCACTCCGGAACTCCGCCCGACTGTCGGCTGTAGCCGCAACGACCGGTGCCGCAACAGCCGCCTCACCACTCAGATAGGTGTCTGCCTCCTGTTTGGTCGGAAAACTCTTAAACAGCGCCCCCTTATAGCCAATCACCTGCTTCTGGCACTCCGCCCAGGTTTCATAAATCCCCGGCGCCCTACCCGCCTTTACTGCGTAATACTTTTTTGCCGCCATAGTAAGCTGGATTCCCCCTACTTAATAATTCCCTTTTGTTTCATCTTGTCCTGATACATACAGAAATCGGCTTCTTTAATCAGCTCATTCGAGGACACGGCCGACCCAGGATTGTACTGGGCAAAGCCATGACTGAGGCTCACCTGAAAGTAAGACTCCGTTTTATTATACTCCACCGTCTGCGTGGCAATGCTCTCCCAGATCAGCGCGGCCAGAGGAATGGTACAGGACGGAAAAATAATCAGAAATTCGTCGCCCCCCAGGCGGGCCAGGATATCCGCCGGCCGCAAAGCTTCCTTGATCAGTTGGCAGACCGTTTCGATCAGCCTGTCGCCCTGATGATGTCCCCATTGATCATTCACTCTTTTTAAATCATTAATATCGATAAAGCAAATCGTACAAGGCTTGCCGGCCTCATCGGCCCTTACCAGCTGCTCTTCCAGGAATAGCAGGCCCGTACGGCGGTTGATCACGCCGGTCATAGTATCGGTTGTGGCATGTACTTTCAGCTCTTGCTCCACTTTTTTCCGCCCTATTATATTAACATAAAGGAAACAAATAGCAATCACCAGGAGAAAAATAAACAGGCCTACACCCCACACCAGCGTACGATATTGTCCGTAAAAAGATGCAGGCTGGTTCAAAATCATGCTGCCTGGCGGTAATTTTTGAGGATCCACGCCGAACCTGACTAATTGACGGTAATCAAACATATAATTGTTGGGGCTTTGCCGCACGACCGGTATTTGTCCGGGCGCTTCGCCCCTCAGCATACGCAGTGCCAGCGTAGCGGCCAATTCTCCCTGCGAGTAGCCGTCGGTCAAAAAGCCGCCCACCAGGCCATGGCCCAGATAAAAGTCCCACAGACCGTAAATAGGGACCTTCGCCTTTTCCGCAATAAGATCCATGCTTTCTTCATAGGAAAATACATGATTGGCCTTATCCTGATTAAAAGTGAGCAGTAGAATCAGGCTGTCGTCACCCAGCCGGGCTACATAGTCCCGCACCTCGGCCATCGTCATATCGTCCAGCAAGTCAAAGTGAATGCCCCGCTCCTGATAGGGCGGCATACTGTCCTGCAGCATGCGCAGGTTGGTTTGTCCCACCCCCGAATGATCGTTGATCACCACAATATTGCGGACACGGGGATGCAGCCGCAGCGCCACATCCAGCGTACCGGGAATATTCACATTTTCCACTACACCGCTCACCCAGTTGTGATTTGCGTTAAAGACCTGCTCGTTAAAATCATTGACCCCGCAAAACGCCATGGGCGTGCCCGGGAAAATCTCCTGGTGATGGGTCAGGACAAAGTTGTAGGCATTGTCATCGACCGTAATAATGGCGTCGAACTTCTTATTCCCGTATTTATACTTATACAGATCATACAATTGCTGAAGGTATTCCGGGTTGGGATTGCGTTTGGTATCCATATAGTCGAAATAGCATTCCACATCCGGCTCAGCTCCCAGCACGGCCCGGACGCCGGTATCCACACTATGTACCCAGGGCATATCCGAATGGTAGGACTGCAGGACCAGCACCTGCTTCTTAGCCGTATACGACTCATTGATAATCGTGCTGCCCTCCGGCAATTGGGCCCGGTCAATCCCGTACCGTTTCATTTGCCGTTCGTCAAACATCGCGCGATTCACATTGTCCTTTACGGGTGGGATATGGGACGGCTGCTCCCCGGCCAGAACCCGCAGCGCCAGTTGGGCGGCCATAGCCCCCTGGGAATAACCGCTGGTCAGCACACCGCCAACAATTCCATGGCCCAGGTAAAAATCCCATACGCCATAGATCGGTACCCGGCTGCCGGCGGCAATTAGCGAGATACTTTCGTCATAATTAAAATGATCGCCGGCTGTGTCCTGGAAAAAGACCAGAAACAAAACCAGACTGTCGGACGGAAGCTGCCGCACCTTGTCCTGGATTTCCGCCATGGGCAAGTCCTCCAGGGAAATAAAATTCACGTCCGGAAACTCCTTGGTCACCTCCAGCAAAGTACGCCGGACTCCCTGCCCGGTTATGGTCTTGTCATTAATGACATATATATTCTTGGTAGCCGGATGGAGGCGCAGCGCCGCCTGGATCGTCCCGCGGATATCGTACATTTCTACCACACCGGTAAACAGCGGTTGATCCTTAAGCATCCCGTCCTCAAAATAATTAACGCCGCAAAAAACAACCGGCGTATCGGGAAAGAGCTGCTGGTGAAACTGCTCCAGGAAACGAAAAGCCGCATCATCCGAGCAGATCACCAGATCAAAATTCCGGTCCTTAAACTTATAACGATATACTTCATACAGCTTGTTAAAGTATTCCTGGTCGGCGGCCACCCGTTTGGTGTCCATGTCCTCCACCGTCAAGTGAAGCTGCTGCCCCTCCGGCCCCAATACGGAGGAGATTCCCTCTATGATATCATCTGTCCAGCGATAACCTTTATGATAGGAATTTAAAACAAGAATATTTCGGGTTTCCTGGCGCCCCTTCGCCCAGGACAGACTGCCGGCAAACAGCATACTGCCTATGATAAAAATAATCAAACACGCAATACTCTTCCTCGCTTTAGCCGACTTCATAAAGTGAGAGCCACCTTTGCTGTGCTTTATATTTGTACTAAATAAATACCTCAAACTTCGTCAAAATCCTGCCATAAATTACAACCGCAGAAGGTACTTGCCGGCTTATTCTTTACTTTTCAAACAGTAATACAGACACTTTTTCCGCCCTTCCATTTCAAAAGATCTATTCTCATTTGTTCGCGTCTTTAAAATCAGCTCTGGATATCCTGTGTCAAATAAATATTGCTTGCCTTCACATTCTATAAAATAGGCTACCGCCGAAAATATTTATCAATTATAGTATTGTTATCGACTAAAACAGTTGGCTTCATATATCCTCCATATTCCCTTTCCTCTATTCTCATGAGGAAACGAGAATCCTTCCAGATTTAGTTAAATATTTCTGCACAAACAATTAAACGCCTGCCCACAGATACATGTTTCTGCAGAAGTTAACTGCTACCCCCAAAAACAGAAACTCCCTGCCAGATCAACAGGGATAAGTTTATGCTTAAATGAAAAAGGAGTGATAGCCCCCTAGCGGCATTATCACTCCTTTATCTTTTCCGCAGCCATTTGACAAGACGCAATAAACGGCCATCGCTCAAACTCACCGCATCAGCCGGACACAATTCCTGACAGCAATAGCAGCGAATACAGGCCCGGTAATCGATGACGGCTTTCCCCTGGGTAATCCGAATGGCCCCGGGCGGACAGTGCTCAGCACAACGCCCACAGCCAATACAGGCTCGGTCAATAAGCGGTTTGGCCGTAAACTGATTTTGACTAAAGTCAACAAGCCAGCCCGGCAGCTTTCGCTCCAGACTGTCAAAGTTGCGTGGTTCCTTAAAGTGAAGGCGTACACCCTTGCCACTGCCAACCCGGTCAATCGCCGCCAAAGCCGGCGACAAGCCGGCCGCTAAGGCAGCCTGGGAAACCGGCATCTGCTCAGCGTCAAACCCCATGATGTCGGCCATAATCAAATCGACAGAAAACCCGCAACTGCCAGCCAGCAGCACCCCGCTCCGAATAGCCTGCCCATTACGCGGACCGGCGCCCTCCATGCCGGTAATGCCATCAACAATAGACAATACCGGCTTAATGGCCCTGTACAAGTCAACCAGCATCCGGGCAAAATCAGCTCTGTGTTTCATGCGCAAATGAAATTGCGCCTTATCGGTGCCTACAAAAAGACCAAACAAATTTTTAACGGCCCCAGTGACTCCCATGAAAGAATGGGTCTTCATTTTAGCCAGTGAAATGACCTTATCTACTTCTGTAATGACACTAGCCACTTTCAGCTTTTTGAGCAAAATACCCTCGGGCAAAGTCACTTCGGCAGTTTCCTCAAAGGGAATCAATAGCACTCCCTCTTCCTGACAGACCTGCCAAATTCCGCACTTCTCCGCCACTTTCCGAAGATTACCCACTCCGGGTGAATCCCCAACTACCGGTATAGCCCCTGCCTCTTTTACACTCCGAATAACCGCCCTGACAACCTCCGGATGAGTAGTTACACAAAGACCTTTTTCCACCGCTTCTAGCATGTTTGGCTTCACTAATACTCTATCACCAGGCTGTATAAACTGCGACATGCCGCCTAAATGGGCGAGCAGATCTGTAATGGCTTGTCCGACTATTTGGGGATCGTAGGAATCAGCTTTGACGGCTGCTACTTTAGTCATAAAAGCACCTCCCTAGCCCTATTTAAAATTAAAAAGAAGAGATTCTTTATATTTTCTATAGCCTTCATCAGATATTATTCTATCTATCTCAAGACTGATATTCTTCTTATATCCTCTTTGATAAAAATCTGCTCTGCACTTTTGAGTTTCCTGAATCTCTTTTGCATATCTACTTTCGCTTGGTAAGTCAACATAGTCTTCTGGATTCCAAGTTCTATTTTCCTTGTTATCTGCAATTCCCTCTGGGAAAATGGCACCAAAAATCAAATTGGAAATAATATTAGAATTTACATTATGCCCTATATTATCAACTCCTATTTTCTCAAAAAAATAAATAATATGCTTAATTTCATACCTTGAATTTTCCCATCCCCAATTCCACTCACGTCCAATGGGAATGTACTTATAAATCGGTTTATCGTTAACTGTAGCAATTTGGTACCGCAGAAATAAAGCCATCCGTTGATATATATCTGAATTATAGTCGAGTTCTGCTGCTTTAAGAAAATGAGCTTTTACATTCTTTTCTTTTATGTATTTTATTTCTAATACTAGATTAAATAATTCTTGAAGGCCAAGATAACTTTTACATCGGTAAAGCTTTTCAGAAGTACCATATAGCCAAGCTATATGTATATTAAAAAAAGAGCTTGTCCATTCAAGTAATTCAGGAGTAATAATATTCATTATCGATTCATTATCTCGAAAATCTTTTATTTTCAATCCAAACTCAGAAGGTATCATATTTATAATATTACTTTTTGGTATTCCATGAAGTCTATAAACATCAATAAAATTATAAACTATCAAATCAATCTCATTAATTGGCTTTGTTTCTTTTAGAATTTTAGTTATTTCATCGCTATGATCAGAAAACCATTGCCTTAATTCTCTACCAAATTGTTGCTTTACTCTTTCATCTAATTTATTAGCGGTGAATTTATCAAATAAATTTATTATATCTTGATTAGGATTTTTGGCATTTATAGAGGTTGATACACAAATTTGTTCAAAATATTTCTGTGCCTCATCCTCACTACTAAAGAAAGGGCGAATTCGAGAAACAAATGACGCTCCTAATTTTTTAAAAATATCGTAAGTTGCGCCTTCAACAATTGTTTTTCCTATATCAAACACAAAAACAGGATCTTTAACCCACGAATAAAATGCCATAAAGATTGAAACAGTATCCAAGTTTATCACCTCTTTTAAATCATACCGAATACTGACAGGAAATACAAAACAAAATAAAGCAGTCCTTAAAACTGCTCTGAAGGGACACAGGGACAGGTTGCTTGTCCCGCCTATAATTAAATGCTATTCCAGCGTTTCTTCAGGTTCATCAAATCTAATTTGCTCTCGATTATACGGTATCTTATCCACATATAGCAAATAGAACATCTGTCCAATTCGTTGCCAAGGATTTCATTCAGGCCGAACGCCTTAGATCCTAGTTTTTCCTTCACTCGGCTTTCTAATTGAATTACGTCTTCTTTCAACACTGAATTAGATAATACATGTAAAATAATAAATCCTTATATTTTTCCTCACTTTTTGCCAACAATTCAATTAAAATGTTAGAATGTTATTAACAGCTATAAAAAGATAAAACTCCTGCTAAAATATACATATTGCGGCAGGAGTTTCTAATATTTTTAAAATTATTTATATTGAATGCCCAAGTAAACATTATTCACATCTAGATTATACATACTCTACCTGCTTTGATGCTACAAAAAATAATGCCGTTTGAAGTTAATATTCCCTTGGCAGCGACACGTAAACAGATACGACGTCTCTTTCCCCTTTTGTTATGTTAATTTTTGCATACTAAGCTTTCAGGCAACCATCGGTCTAATCGATATTTAACATAATATGCCATGTTTTTTCGTTGGTCATTATAAGATTATGATAAATATTTCCCACTTTAGTTACTGTCTCCTGTGTGGATTCGGTTAATAAAGGTTGTACTTCTAAAATTACATCTACAATATCTTCATATGAATCATAATACAGCTTAAAATGTTTGCATACCTCTTTTAGACTTTGTCTAGCTACTATAAATCTTTCATTATATTCAGCTATATTTATAAGTTCGATATATGTAACAAATCGAATAAGTCTGTCATTATGACACAGTGCTTCTGAATGCAATGCTTGAGAATGGCGCAATAAACATAGATCAGAAATTTGTTCATTATGCTGAAAATACTTGTTAAAGATTCTTTGCTTTTCTATTAAGTCTACCGAAGTGCCATATGGTAGCTTACTTAAAAACTCTTCAGAATCGAAATTAAGGACATCCCATTCTTTCCATGTAGGGGTTCCCGGTAAGAACATTCCAAAACTACCTGGTTCAAAAAACATGTGTGAAATTGCAAGTTTATCTTCATCATCAGCAAGCTCTATAAAGCGGTAATTATTTTCATTACACCAAGCCGCAATCTCCTCTACTTCTATTGAACTACATTTGGAAATATCTATTATACAAAAAGATTTACTGTATAAAGTGGTCATTAATTGAAAATCTGATTTTCGCGTAAAAAATGAAAAGCCGGTAGAAAAAGTTTCTATCGCAAAATCACCGCTACTATGGACAAAAAATTCTTGATCATCAGATGCCGCACGCATTTTTTCACTATAGATATAATCTGTGCCTATATCATAGGTATATGCAAAATCTGAAACAATATTATTTCCAATTATCGAAAAGCATGACCAATCTGTTAGATTCGAAATTATTCTATCGTCTATTTCTGAGATTATTTCTACAGGGCTAATGACAAAGCTTATCCACTCATTATCAAACAAATTTCGCCTTATTTTTTTAATAAAACTATTAATATCTTCCAGGAAACGGTTAAGAGACTTAGATTTATCGGAATATTCAATTCCAGAAAGTAACCCTCCATGGTTACAATTATTATATGATGATAAAAAAGCCGGGAGCATATCAGATAAGTTACATATTACTTTTACTTTA
Organism: Propionispora vibrioides; assembly: GCF_900110485.1. Lineage (NCBI taxonomy): Bacteria > Bacillati > Bacillota > Negativicutes > Selenomonadales > Sporomusaceae > Propionispora > Propionispora vibrioides. Next base: position 82,887 of record NZ_FODY01000011.1, read on the forward strand.
TCATTATTATCTGGAACTAAATCAAAAGTTTCCATTGACGTGAAGAGTCGATATTTAGGCATCCAAATAGGATAAATAATACATTTATATTTAGCCTTATCAATTTTATATATATTACTATAATAGGATTCCACTTGTTCTCTAATTCTTTGTACTCCTTTGGCATCAAAGAAGTTATTTAATTCTATCGATATGCTTAAAGTGTCCTTTTCTAAACTAGAGGTTTCAATTTGCTCTGTTGGGAAACACCAATATCCGGTGTCACTCGAACATTCCCATATAACTAAAACTACAGGATAATAGCTCTGTTGCCATATCTTTAGGAGTCCAGTCGATAAAGATATTGAAAGTCCTTTGGTTGTTTGACGGATATATCCCTCACTTTTTATATCTTTTGTTGTCTTTACTTGAGTTCTGAATGAAAACTGTGTCCGTATGTTTGCTTTATTATCCTTAGACAGAGAGAAAATATCACATAATAGATCCTCACCAAAATCAGAAGTTCCTAAAGGAGTGCAGACAATATTGTTTTTTTGATATATCAAGTTAGCAGATAATTCACCAATATTGCCAGAAAAATAACTATCTAATGCTTTAACATCTTTACTCACCTTACTCACCTGTTTTTTATTATTTTGCGGCATTCTTAATATTTCACCAACAACAATTTACTTCAATGGATTTATAGTACATGTGGATTGTCAACACATAGTCGAATCGAATAGACAGTTGGGGAATTCCTTTTCGTCAGCTTTTTGTCCCAATACTTCGCGAATATTGATCAGCATTCAATTCAGCGTGTAGCACTTGTACGCTTTATAGTTAATTTGCTTATAAAATATAAAACTCCTGCCATATTTATACAAAACATAGCAGGAATTTTAGTTAATCAAGTACCCTTTTGATGTTAACCACACATTTAATCTATTATTGAAATTCAGCTATACTGAATTCCCAGATACACATTATTCGCTTCCCGGTTATACGTTATCTCCCCTACAACCCGCTTCAACAGCCGATTACTCTCCTGTACGCTCTCCAAATGCCGCCAATTTTCTTTAAATACCCTAATCTTTTGCTTGAGCTTGTCCAACGAAGGCAAACTGCTCCTGGATAATCAGTTGTAAGTCCTCAATCTCCCGTCTCAAAGCCTGAATCTGCTTTCCTGTAAGCTTCTTGTTCGAGAAACGTCATTTTATCAATACTATCTTCTTCCCGCATCTCATACAGTCGTTCTATAGCTTGCCGGTGCTTTTTCAGTTCCTTTTCCTTAACAGCTACTGTCTGTTGATACCGCAGTAACTCTTTATCATGTTCTTGTAACTGCCATTACAAATTTTCAGCAATCCATACTACCCGCTGATACAATCCATCAAAGAAATCATCATTTAATACGCAGCTTCGCTTATCATGCCGTATCCCATTGTATTTTTCCGTTGCCTAGGTAGATGGTCGGTCAACCAGTCAGTAATCTCCGTTAACCCAGCGCCATTAAACAGGACATAAGGACGGTGGTGCTGTCTTGCTATATCTTTTTCAATAAATCCTTTCCTCAAGACATATCCACCGTCCCCGCGTCTTTCGACATTCTATTCATTCGTAATTCCTATGAATCTTTTTCAATAGTTTATCATCCCGAATGCCATGATGATGAAGATCCAATAAAGCTAAATATCAGTTTTTATGGCTTCTTCAAATACTTTACGTACAATATCTTTAGTAGTGCCACCTTCAAAAATTTTACGCTTTTCTACATAATAAGTAGGAACGTAATAATAATCGTATTGCTTTGCAATTGCAGGATACTTCTCTTCATCAATGATTTCCACTTTAATATCTTTATATTTCGGATTCTCTTGCTTTACTTCATCAATCCAATCAATTGCTCTTTTACAATGTGGGCACCAATCTGTTATAAGTACAGTAACACTTTTCATAAGTCTACCACCCTTTCTTCTAATTGCATTATTACCTTGTTCTAACTGTAAATACCTCTTGCCAAATCCTTGTAGAAAATCACAGGGATGGTTTGCAGTGCTTCCAAAATTCGGACTCTGTCCCTTTGATTGCACTAGCTTAGTATCGCTTCACCTAGAAAAATCTCTTTATAATTTTCTTACACGTATCTTTAGCATTACCATCTAATGCTATCCACACTACCATTGCATCCCTTCCCAATTCTCTAGTTATTGTAATTTGCATACAAAACGCAAAACTCCTTCCATATTTATACAAAGTATGGCGGAAAGCCGGAGTACCCGCACACTTTTCTTTACAGAGTTTTTGTGGTAAACTGCTGATCAAACATAAAATTTATGTTAAAGGAGATGCAGGTTTATGTTTAAATATAGTCATTTGGAGTCGGTGTTATGCGTAGCAAAGGCTGTCGCATAACAAACCTGCTGTGAGATAGCTTTTGCTCAATCCTAAAACTAGAATTTTAGGAGGAGCATTATGGGCTACAAGAACGCTGTTAGTGTATTTCCCGCCGATTTGTTAGAAGCAATACAACAGTATATTGATGGTGAATATATTTATATTCCACGAAAGGCAGCGAATAAAAAACGATGGGGGGAAGTAAAAAACAGCAGGCAATATATTCAGGAACGCAACGAGATCATTTTTTCCCAGTATCGAGACGGTATTTCAGTTGAGGATATTGCAAGCTGTAATTACTTATCACCCAAAACAATCTACAAAATATTGGCTAATAGGAAAAGTCAATGCTAAAGTGAAAGCGACACGGTAATTGCCGTTTCGCTTTTTTATTTCTGAGTTATCATGTAGGGTGCATTGTAATAATATAACTACTATACTTTATTTATAGCAACAAGACAAAACATCAACGGAGGAAGAGTATTATGTACACATTTACAAATCAATTTATTTCCAGTCAGAATAACATGGAGTTTCTAAAAGCTGCCATGATGGGGCCTAATGCCATGCGAGTAGCAGAAGAATTAGCATCATACCTAAACGTCAATGAGAATATGCGTATACTTGACCTCGGTTGTGGATGTGGTCTTTCTACGCTCTTGCTGACACAAAAATACGGAGCAAAAGTTTTCGCCGCCGACTTGTGGATTTCACCGACTGAGAACTATGAGCGTTTCAAATCTATCGGGATTGATGATAAAGCCGTTCCGATTTCAGTAGACGCGACCAAAGGATTGCCCTTCGCAAGCGGATATTTTGACCTGTTATTTACTGTGGACGCTTACCATTATTTCGGTGATACGGCGGAAATGCTTCCTTCGCTCATTCCTTTTGTAAAAAAGGGAGGCTATATCGCCGTGGCGATTCCCGGCTTAAAATACGAATTCGGGGAAAATGTTCCCACTGATATGCAGCCGTTTTGGAATAGCGAGATGAAAAGAACCCTGCACTCTGTTGATTGGTGGAAAGATTTGTGGAAAAGGGCCGAGGGCATTGAAATGGTGGACAGCCGCGAAATGGACTCTTGCAGACAGGCGTGGAAAGAATGGCAGACCGGTTATCATCCTATTGTCGCTGAGGACATAAAAATGATGGAGGCTGAGAACGGAAAATATTTTAACCTTGTTCAATTGATTGCTAAAGTCATTTGAGCCAGAGGTATGATTTCCCAATTAAATAAATTCACCCAACTGAAAAAACTTCATAAGGTCCAGCCAAATCCAGCAATTCTATGGACACGGGGACGGTGGTGCTGCCTTACTATAGTTTTCTATAAATCCTTTCCTCAAGACACATCCACCATCCCTGTGTCTTGTGTTCACCCATTGATCCTGTGGTAAGAGTCTTTTAACTCCCTTTTTCCGTTTATGTTTGCCAAAAATTACATATCCCAGAGAAAGGCATATACATAAGCATTGCACCGTCATTTTCAAATTGCTATATTCCGTTCCTACTCAATCCCCTTGATTGTTGCTACGTCTGCAACTGGCCTTCTGGCGCTTTTGAATTTGTTGATTGGATGCTGCTTATCCTCATAACCGATTGCTATTCCAATAACGATAGAAAAATTGTCTGGAATGCCAAGTTTGTTGCGTAAAATCTCCGGGTAATGAACTAGTGTCACCGCAGGTATTGTCGCAAGGCCGCTCTCGGCTGCCGCCAGCATGATACTCTGGGAAAGCGCTCCAAGATCGAACATCGACCATGTGGCCAGACTTTTATCCATGCAAAGGTAAATAACCGCCGGCGCATAAAAAAACTTTTGATTCAGCTCGCCGAACAGCTTAACAGCATCTTCCGCGACCAAAGAAACGCCAGCCATAAACTCTTTAATGTGCTCTTTGGCGGCTGCCGGATAGCTTTTCGGATGGGGGATATCAGGGCTCATAGGAATATGGTTTTTAGTATTCGCCAAATAAGCCTGATTGATCTCCTTGAGCACTTCACCGCCGGCAACAAATATCTCCCAGGGCTGTGTATTTCCCCAGGACGGAGTGCACAGCGCATCGTTCAGTACAGCAAACAGCGTATCCTGGTCAACCGAATCCGGCTTGAATGCCCTGCAGGAACGACGGGTTTGTAAAATTTCACTGACGTTCATCTTAACATACCTCCAAATTAATGTTCACATATAACAAATCAGTGGTCAGTTTAAATTTTTTGTAATGAGACCAGCGCAGACCCTACTGGTTCTTGTAAGCCAATAATCTAGAAATGCCATTATCAAGTCTCCTCTACTTAATTGATTATTGGCCATAATACAAGCTATATCCCTAAATACAAATATCTAAAAATATAGATATATATTTGCAAAAAAGTAACGAACTTGTAAATTTGAGGACTTTCTTATAATTCATTTCTGACGTAGGCTGAGAACTCTTGAATGCACTTTTCATTCCGACGATAATAAGTCCACTGCCCATACCGCCTAGATTCCAAAAGCCCAGCCTTTTGCATCATCAATAAATAGCTCGAAATAACAGATTGCGTCAGTCCGGCTTTGGCTTGAATGCTTCCTACGCAAATTCCTCCCTTAAAATCGGCATCAGCAGGCAGACAGGTTTGCGGACCAAAATTTTCATCCGGGTTTTTCAACCATTCTAAAATTTGGCGACGAGTTTCATTTGACAAAACTTTAAATATTAGTAAAGCTTCCATATTTTCATTATATCTATTTTTCTAGATATGTCAATGTGCATTTGCGTTTTATAAAGGGTTATCAGTTTTCCACTAAAGAATAGTAGACAAAATGATACTTTCACGAACATGGCACCATTGTTATATCAAAAGTCCCCCCCTGATTTTACTGACTTCATAGGTATTTTCTTGTTCTAGTACATGCCATTAAATTATTCCATAACGTGTCTATTATCATATCTTTAAAAGCCAATTTATCTGGCTTTGCGCTATCTATAATGCCACGCTAGGTTATTGAACACTCAGACTAAACCTTAGTCAATTATTTGACTAAGGTTTAGTCCGGTAATCCCCAATTCCGTTCCGCATCATTTCTACGATTATTGCTATCGAACGGACACGGGGGCGGTGGTGCTGTCTTACTAAATGAGCACGCAAGTTCTGCATAGCCTGCTCTACGACTTGTTGGTCGTAGGAATCGGCTTTTACTGCTGCTACATTTTGCATATAGCACCTTTTACAAATCGACTTATTATATACACTCCCGCTGCTCTGCCACCTTCTTTAAAATGTGCATAGCACTCACTGCACACGGAACACCTGCATACCCTGCACAATGAAAAATTATCTCAATTAATTCTTCCATGGTTATTCCAATATTCAAAGCGGAATTAAAGTGGAAGCCCAGAGTGACCTCCCCAGCTCCTTGGGTTATCAGGGAAGACAAGGTGATTAGTTCACGTTGTTTCAAATCAAACACCGGTCTTGAATAAATTTCACCAAACCCAAATTCAATAATAAGGCGCGCCAAATCAGGCGAAAAAGCGTGTAAATCCGCTACCGCTTGTTTCCCCTTGTCTCCGGCCAATTTCATCAATACTTCTATACCCTGTTGGTAATTTGTCATTTTCCATCACTCACCTTTTCAATATCGGGGGAATTTCTTCCGGATCAACCAGAACTTCCACAACAGTAGGTCCCTGGTGATTTATTGCAAATTGCAAGGCACGTGCGACATCATTTTCGTCAGAGCAGCGAAAAGCGGCCGCCCCTAAAGACTGCGCAAAAGCGGTTGCATTCATGGGAGTTTCAAATACTGACCCTACCGTAAAATTAAACATTTTTTTCATTCCCACATCCACCATTGCCAGTCGTCCATTATTGAGAACAACAAAAATCACCGGAATATTGTTGCAAACAGCAGTGGAAACTTCAGTGCCATGCATCATCATGCAGCCATCGCCAGTGATACAGACAATAGGCCGTTCAGGCCTGGCAAGCTTAGCCCCTATGCTGTAGCCAATGGCATGTCCCATGGTAGCAAAGTATTCATCGAAATAGAAAGTTCCCGGCTCATAAATATCAAGATGTTGAATTGCATAGAAAGTATGACTGCCATTGTCACCGAAAAAAATAGTATCCCTAGGTACATTTCGCCGCAGTACCCGCATTGTTGCAGCAGCAGAAAGTATCGACGGCTCATGGTTGGGTTCCTGCTTAACGAAGTTCACGGTTGCAGCAATTTCTTTTTGTGCTTCTTGCAAAACATCCCTGCCGACCGGCACTGGTGACTGCTTGCCCTGTGCATATTTTAACAACTGACAGAGGTTATGCTTTGCATCACCAATCACAGCTATGGTAGGTACAGGAATGGCTTTTCCGATAAAGGTGGGATCACAATCAAACTGAATTACTTTCTTAGGATAAAAATCAGGGGTAATCCCGGACATAGCCAGATCAGACAATCTACTTCCAATAACAATCATCAGATCTATGCCTCGCTTCACCCAAAGATCAGCCTGAGGGGAGCCCCCCAGGCCCGAACCACCTAGTGAAAGTGCATCATCCGTCCTAAAACATCCTTTGCCTCCCGGAGTTGTCATAACCGGGATATTCCAGTAGGAAGCAACACGTTGCACTTCCTCATATGCCTGGGATAAATGAACCCCTTTACCCAAGAATAATACCGGTGACCTGGCCTCATTCAGCAGAGGAATGATTTGTTCAATGGCATTGGATGTAAGTATAGGAGACGGCAAGATGTCCACATCAAAAGCTTTGATTTCTTCCAACAATACGTCTGCCGGAATATTTAAGTGCACCGGACCTTTAACCATTCCTGAGCAAGCTTTTTCTAGAGCATGCTTTAAGTAAAGGGGAAAAGTTTCGGCACGCCCGACCTGTGCACTGAATAATGTCACAGGTTCAAACATTTTAACCAGATCCGTCCCCAGGAAACTGGCATCATGGCCAAGAGATTTTCCTGTCTCCTGCATAGAGGGATGGCCGGTAATAAAAAGCACTGGCAGATTGTAAGCTTTTGCCTGCCCGGCTGCAGTCAGCAGGTTTGTCCCACCCGGTCCACCTGTACCAACAACAACCCCTAGACTATCGTTCATTAGAGCATATCCTGCAGCAGCAAATCCCGCTCCAGATTCATGACGGCACAGTACATATCTCAATCCTTGCTTTCCAATTTCTGCGTTAATTGCTGCCACCGGTCTTCCTGGAATGCCAAAAGCATGTGTCACGCCAAGTTTCAACAAGTTCTCCACTAGTAAGGTTACAACTTTTTTCAAATCATTTTCCTCCCTAAGCAATACATCAAAAAATCTCTAGGAGTTAAAAATTATGCGCTACATTTTCCCTTAATCGGAATAGTAATAATAAATTTAGTCTCTTGATTCTTTTGGGATAGCACTTCAAGAGTTCCCTCATGGCGTCTGACTATTCCCATACAGACAGAAAGTCCTAATCCTGTGCCATTATCCTTGGTTGTAAAGAACGGGTCAAAGATTTTATCCAGATACTCTTTATTAATTCCACAGCCAGAATCGCTGACGACTAAACAAACAGAATCTTCATTACGGCTAGTTTCTACAATAATGACACCTTGCTGTTCTATAGCCTCTATACCGTTTTTCAGCAAGTTCAAAATTAACTGTGTAATCTCCTTTTCGTCTAAGAGAATTAAAGGCAAGTTTTCATCCAGCCTAGTTTCAATCTCAATACAATGCATATTTGCTTCTGACAATATCATCGGGACAATATGTTTAATAATGCTGTTAATCTGCGTAGGTGCCTGCTTTGTCGCCTTATTATTAGACAAAGACAAAAAGTTAGAAATAAGCTGCTCCACTCTTTCCAGTTCGGATAAAACCACCTTAAGCTGATCCCCCATAACAGATGTACTTCTCTTTTCCATAATTTGCAGATAGCCTTTAATGACTGTCAGAGGATTTCTAATTTCATGGGCCACTCCCATGACCAATTCACTAATCAGGTTAATACGGTCTAACATTGCCAGTGCCTTTTCATGTTCCATTCGTTCCTGTTCATATTTTGTTATATCTTGATTTATAGTAAGCGAACCAATAATTTCCCCCGTGCCATCCCATAAAGGCACTGCATTTAAAAGCAATGTACGGCCTCGGAACTCATAAGGCAAATTAGAAATTTCCGTGCCTTGAGAAGCTAAATAGGAAGGCGATCCAACCCAATCTATGCCAGTTGTTTCTTTCAAAAAGTCCGGCCCCTTACCACGTAATTGTTCTATGGTATATTCGGGATAAAATATATCCCTAAATGTTTTATTTGCGCCTACGAGAATACCTTCTGTGTCTAATTCAAGAATAGCAACGGGACATAAGTTGTATATCTGTCGCAACCTTATTAACTCATCCATATGTCTACTTGAAAATTCCGGTACCATGACAACATTCCTCACTTTTAAAAATCATTTTTACCTTTAAAAGCATAAACTAAAACTCACTACGGTTTTAACACCACTTAGCTCATATGCTATTCACCATTCATGCATCCTCTGCTATTTTGGTACTTTACCGGATTACTGGCAGCCTTAGAATTATGGATTTATGCCGATTTTTCAATAGCTTTAGCTATTATTTTTTGCTCGCCATTTCTCATATTTTTCTCTAATGATTGCACCACATATTTTCTAATCCCTTACATTCCTCATCATCGATGTACTATCAATTCCTTTATTTACCTATTTTACAAATTCCGCTCTTAAAACAAAAAATCCTGCAACTTTTTATCAAAAAATGCAGAATTTTCCTCTTTGCTATATGGTCTTCTTATAGGGCCGACACCCCTTGAAATGCGCTTATAGAACCAGTATTCAAGCATCTAGAATGTATTTCACTGCATATACTTTTCTATACCACCTAAATGGGCAAGCATTGCTTCTCTAGCCGTCGCGCTTCTGTTCTTTTTTATTACGTTATAGTCACAAAGACCTACTAATTACTGCTCGTCAGCGTAACAGCAAGTGAATCCATATAGTCTCGCCAATAAATAATTTTTCGATTTTTAATAGTAATTATTGAGCAAAATCTATTATCATAAGGTCTACCCGTGTGTGGTTCGATTCCGTGAACCTGATATTCCATAACGATAATATTTTCTCCCTGCACTTTATAGACTTTAAGATTATCGGCATTATTCAGTTTAATACTATAATTACTAAACCAACTCATATATTCCGAGCGGCCTTCCATTCTGTTTGGAAATCCAGGAATGTTGTATAAAAAATCAAATACTGCATCATCCGCAACAGCATCCCAAAAATGTTCCCCGTCAACTTCACCTCTAAGTCCTTCCATAATGATATTAAAAAATGGTTCGGCGTTTTTAAATCCAACGGACGGTCTTTCCATGTTTGTTCTCCTTTCATTTTTCTCTAATTATACCTATATAATAGGACAGCTGTATGTCATATTAATATCTATTTTCATGGCTACTATCCCTTATATACGCTTGGCAAAATGAGCTACTACAGAAAACTCACGAAGAAAAATGGCCGCAGATAGGGAGCAAGTAAATTAAAATACACGCTAAACTTATCATTACCGTATATGACCAAATGAATTTATCTTTTCTTGAATATTTGCATCTCGTTGAGTACTGTTGCACATCAATAACAACCTCTGGAGAAGTAATGAAAAGACAACCTTTGCCAGACTATTGACCAAGGTTGTCCTTAATTGTTTTGTTAGGCTGCTGCATCCAAAACGAAAAAGTTATACAGTAAGAAGTGATAAATCTCCATCATACCAAAGTCTAAGGAGGCTTTGCTTTGATTCCCTAGTTTTATATTTACGAAATCCAAGTTTCCATCCGATTGAAAGTTACTTCGTTGACAAGTAGTGCAAATTACTTTATTTTGAAGTATGCAAGTTATATCAGGTAATTTACAAAGCAAGTGACTATACTAATAAAGGGGTGAGGCACATGTCAGCACAAACAATTGAAGTAATGGCTAAATGGGTCGAAAATAACATTACCGAGCAACCGACCCTAGCGGCCATGGCATCCCATGTCGGATATTCCCCATATTATTGCTCGGTCAAATTCCGAGAGCATATCGGTACTACATACAAACAATTTCTTTCCAAGTGTAGGCTAATGGCTGCTGCACAAGATTTGAAAATCACAGAGGATTCTGTTACGGAAATAGCCTTTCGTTATGGTTATGGTTCCTCTGAAGCCTTAACTAGGGCATTTGCGCAGGAATTCCATTGTCCGCCAAGGCAATATCGCAAGGACTTTCGTAATTCTCTTAACATGACTGACTGATAAAGCGCTTCCGCCTTTATTACATATAAGGGGAGTAAATAAATGAAGTTTGGAAGAAACAATATTTGTTGGTGCGGCAGTGGACAGAAGTATAAAAATTGCCACATGGAAATTGACGAAAAAATTAAGCTGTATCGTATGAAGGGATATGAGGTTCCGAACCGTACACAGTTAAAGACAATTGAAGACATCCACGGGGTTCGGGAGAGCGGCCTTCGCAACATCGAATTGCTGGATTATATCAGCGAATTTGTGGTGGATGGAATAACCACGGAAGAGCTAGATCAAAGGATCTATCAAAAAACCATAGAGCTAGGAGGCATCCCTGCCACTTTAGGCTATGAGGGTTATCCAAAGAGCGTATGCATTTCCATTAATGAGGTGGTATGTCACGGAATTCCTTCGGAACAAATTCGATTAAAAAATGGCGATATTGTAAACATTGATGTGACCACCATTTATAATCGGTATTATTCTGACTCATCCCGTATGTTCTGTGTTGGTAAGGTATCCAATGAACGAAAGAGATTAGTGGAAATAGCAAAAGAATGCCTGGACCTTGGAATTGAACAAGTCAGACCCTGGGGATTTCTCGGGGATATTGGTCAAGTGATTAAGGATCATGCTCACGCCTATGGCTATTCGGTTGTCCGGGATATTGGAGGCCATGGTGTTGGATTAAGCATTCATGAAGAGCCATGGGTAAGTCATGTTGCGTCTGCAGGCACTGGAATGCTTTTGGTTCCAGGTCTCATATTTACCATTGAACCCATGATTAATATGGGGTCGGCAAATGTACATACCAACCGAAGGGATGGATGGACTGTAACTACCGATGATGGACAGCCCTCTGCCCAATGGGAAAAAACTGTATTGGTTACAAAAACGGGAGTGGAAATATTGGCCTATTAGTTTGTACGAAAAATACTCCAACACGGCAGTCCCAGGGTACTAAACTTATAAACAGTAGATCATTTACTCCTGTGGGTGTGTAATTTTTTTATTTACAATTATTAGATAAGCAGATCTATTGATTTTGTTAACCACCTTTCATGTTCTCCTTTATTATTTTTAAGGCGAAAATATAAAGGCGTGTAACAAAACTTTTTTTATTTCTCCATTGCTTATAATTTTCTTGAGTTGTCATTTTATAAGAAACAGGTTTTCGCTATTATAGGTAACAGTATGGCACTCACTAATAATCATTACCTCGCAATTATGCGTTCTATAATTTGCAATTATAATGTTTCAAGACTGATAAACTTCTCCAGACCGCCTACTTGAGACGTGGAGACAGGCAAAATTAAGCCGTTTGTCACGGTTTATGACCGAATGCTGCTAAAACATTACATGGACTGAGCGAATTCTATAGCACCGGCGAGTACATTTTCCAGTTCAGCATTGGTCGATAATTCTGCATAGATACGGATAATGGGCTCGGTCCCCGATGCCCGGAAAATCAACCAGCCGGTTTCAAGTTCCAGCTTACAGCCATCGGTACATTGCACCGACAGTACTTTGCTGGTACCAATCGACGCAGGCGGCGTTAGCGCTAAGCTCTCCATCAGAGCTTTTTTCTGTCTGTCGGCTAAATGCAAATCCCTCCGGCCATAATAGAACCAACCATGTTCAAGGGAGAGCTCGTCAAGCAGCTTCCCTAACGGTTTGCCATAGGCAGCCATCATTTCTATGAGCAAGAAAGCAAGCAGCAGTCCATCGCGTTCAGGAATATAATTCTTGATCCCGAGACCGCCGCCCTCTTCTCCGCCAATAAGAACATCCTCTTTAAGCATTACTTCCGTAATGAATTTGAAGCCGACAGGAGTCTCATAGAGCTTGCGCCCGTATTTTTCAGCCACACTTTTAATCAATCCTGATGCGCTGAGCGATTCCACCAAACCGCCGCTCCAACCACGCTTCTCGATAAGGTACTTGGCCAACAAAGCTATAATCTGGTGTGCATTGATGAACCGCCCATTTTCGTCTACCGCGCCGATCCTGTCACTGTCACCATCCACAGCCAGGCCGCTATAAGCATGGTTACGAGTTACCGTTTCCTGAAGGAACCGCAAATTCTTTTCAATGGGTTCCGGATTGACGCCCCCAAAAGAAGGGTTGTATTCTGAACGCACTTCTTTGAGATTGATGCCCAGCTCACGGGCCAGTGCCACAGCATAGCCGCTGCCAGCGCCATGCATGCAGTCAAATACTATCGGCTCCTTAAAGGAATATATTGTCTGTAGATCCAACACGGCTTTAACATGGGCAAGATATTCCGCTTGGGGAGAAAAATACTGAACACCAGAGAAATCGGCTATTGGGGGCTGCTCACTGTTGGCCGCTTCCAGCTTATGTACGTATTTCTCTATGGCAGCCACGATTTCCGGCGAAGCCGACCCGCCGTACGGCGCCTTAAATTTAAGTCCGTTGTATTCAGGCGGGTTGTGGCTGGCGGTAATCATAATGCCGCCAGCAGCCTGACGGTCTTTTACCTGCCAGGTAAGCGCCGGAGTGGGAAGTATCGCATCAGCCAACCATACCGTGACACCGTTGGCAGCCAGAACCGCCGCGCAGTTTTCCGCATACTGCCGCGAAAGAAAACGGGCATCATAGCCAACCACTATGCCCTGCCGCTGTTCATTGCGGTCTATTATATAATCAGCTATGGCCTGAGCAACAAGGCGGACATTATGAAAAGTGAAATCCTCGCTGATGATTCCCCGCCAACCGTCTGTACCAAATGTAATCATGTTATACCTTCTTCCTATTCGTCAAATTGATTTTATGTCGTAAAAAAAATCTCAACTATATAAGTCTTCCCAAATTTTATGATACACGTAACGAAATGTTCTGTCCATGTCGAGAAGGTAAATATTCTGCAGTTGATTATAATCGTTATTGACGTGCCGTCAGCAGGAAAAACCTTTTCAGAACCAGAAATACTAATCCAGTAAACAGACAGACTATTAACAGCTACAAGATTAGTACCTTGTCAGCCTTAATCCAGTGAATACTGACGGTCTATTTTCCGCACCGCTTCGTTATCGTCAGTCAGCATACTAACGGTATGATTCCTTCCTTCGCCTCGCGTTGCGAAAAATAGTCTCGCCATTCTCCTACTGTTTTAAGACCGACAAGGTACTAGTTTGATCCGGCAATCAATCAATGAGAATAAACAGCGTTATAAGGAGGACAAAGTGAGTAGCAATAATGACAAACACCATCGTTCCCGTTTACAGCGAATTGCCCATCAGGTGATGATCGAAAGAGGTCTTTTCCCGGACTTTTCTGCTCAGGTTATTGATGAACTAAACAAACTTGATGAAAACACTCCTAAACTTGAAGCATCAATACACGATCTTAGAGATCTATTATGGTGTTCCATAGATAATGATGATTCCAACGACCTGGATCAGCTTACCGTTGCCAGCATGCAGCCCGGGAAAGCAGTAAAAATTCTCGTGGCAATCGCTGATGTGGATGCTTTAGTAAAGAAGTCCTCAGCCATCGATGAGCATGCCCAGCATAATACCACTTCTATTTATACAGCTGCCCAGATATTTCCCATGCTGCCTGAGAAACTCTCCTATGATCTTACCTCGCTTAATGTTGATTCAGATAGGCTGGCAATCGTTGTGGAAATCGTTCTCGGCGGGAATGGCACTATACTTAGCTCAGATATTTACAGAGCCATGGTCCGAAACCATGCAAAGCTGGCTTACAACAGCGTTGCCGCCTGGTTAGACGGTGTGGCATCCATGCCGCCGGCCATTGCTGCCATACCCGGACTAGCAGAGAATATCCGTATCCAGCATCAAGTGGCGCAAAAGTTAAAAGCGCTCCGCCATATGCACGGTGCCCTGGATTTTGAAACCATCGAAGCCCGTCCTGTTTTTGATATTGATGAAATCAAGGATTTAGAAGTTGAAAAACGAAATAGTGCCAAAGAACTGATTGAAGATTTTATGATTGCGGCTAACGGTGTTACGGCCCGATACCTGGAAGCGAAGAAATTCCCGTCACTACGGCGTGTCGTGCGCACACCCAAAAAATGGGAACGCATTGTCGAAATTGCTTTAAACCATAATTTTGATTTACCTAAACAAGCTGATTCAAAGGCGTTAGAGGCATTCCTGGCAATACAACAAAAAGCTGATCCGCTTCGTTTTCCTGATCTTTCCCTCAGTATTATTAAATTGTTAGGCGCCGGTGAATATGTTGTCGAAGTCCCTGGTGAAAAATCTGTCGGGCACTTTGGCTTAGCAGTCAAGGATTATGCCCATTCCACAGCTCCCAATCGAAGGTATCCGGACTTAATTACGCAACGCTTACTTAAAGCAGCCTTAGCGAACAGCCCGGTTCCGTATCAGCTTGATGAACTAAAGTTGCTGGCCAGACATTGTACCGAGGCCGAAAATGTAGCACAGAAAGTGGAACGGCAGGTTGGCAAATCCGCCGCAGCCATACTACTGCAATCCCGAATCGGCGAAAAATTTGATGCCTTTGTAACCGGCTCATCCGAAAAAGGCACCTGGGTTCGTCTGCTTCATCCACCTGTCGAAGGAAAGCTTGCTGACCACTTTATCGGTGAGGCGGTCGGACATAGAGTCAGAGTAAAGCTGGTACACACGGACATTGAGCAAGGGCATATTGATTTTAAAAAAATATAGTTGAAAAAATCAACAGACTCAAACACTAAGCCCCTTCCAAAAGACTTGAGATTGAAACAGAATATGATATGCGTTTCACTCCATACAGAGAATGAAATCACCCCATCCTATTCCCCTTCGTTTAGCAAAAATACCTATCAGTCATCAGATACTGTTCTGATTCCCTTAACACGTCTAACAAACAAAGAAAATACTAAACCAACAACTGAAACAGCTAACACAAAAAGAAAAGCATGTTGAACTCCTGCAATTAAAGCTAATGAAGTAGTCAAATCATCAGACTTCACTATAGATTCCAAATATTTTTCCCGGCCTACAGACAAGAAGCATATAGCAAGAGCTGTCCCAATAGCACCTGCCACCTGCTGCAAGGCAGTCATAATAGCTGTTCCATCAGGATATAAATGACGAGGAAGTTGATTCAATGCATTCGTTTGCACAGGCGTTACGATCATCGCTGTTCCCAACATCAAAAAAGTGTGCAGTGCCATAATTAATCCCGGTGTTGATACTTTCGTTATTCCAGAAAGTATCCATGCCACAATTATAGTAATGAAAAATCCGGGAATAACCAGCCTCCTTGGACCAATTATATCAAACAGTCGACCGGTCATCTGAGACATAATTCCATTAATTAGCCCACCTGGAAGCATTACAAGTCCTGCAAAGAACATGGATGTTTCAAGACCTCCTTGCAGATAAATTGGTAAAATCAGTACCGAGGCCAGAATAATCATCGTACAAAACATTACTAAAAGTACTCCAAGTGCAAACATAGGATATTGAAATGCTCGCAAATTAAGAACCGGCTGCTTCAAGTACAACTGGCGAAGGCTAAACACAATTAGTGCAATAACACCTACGCCTAAGAACAAGAGTACGGACGGATCGTCCCCCCCAGAAAGTTCACCTGCATTGCTAAACCCAAATACAATTCCTCCAAAGCCAATAGTAGACAATCCTATTGACAACAAATCTATTTTAGGCTTGGTAATAGTTGATACATTTTGCATATACTTGATTCCGCTTAAAAGAGAAATAATCAAGAACGGCAGGGAAAACCAAAATATCCAATGCCAGTTAATTTTCTCGGTAAGGATTCCCGCTAAAGTAGGACCAACTGCGGGAGCAGACATAATAACCAAACCGATAATCCCCATCGTTGTTCCTCTATTTTCTGGCGGAAATATGAGCAGGACGGTATTGAACATTAAAGGCAATAATAACCCGGTTCCAACGGCCTGGAAGATACGTGCGATTAACAAAAGCGTAAAACTTGGCGTAATGGCGGCAATAAGAAACCCGACAATGGAAAAACTAAGCGAGGTAATGAAAAGCTGCCTTGTCGTAAACCATTTAATAAGTAGACCTGATATCGGAACAAGAATGCCAAGTGTTAATAAGTAGCCTGTCGTAAGCCATTGAGCTGTTGCCGGTGTGATATTGAAAATATTCATTAGATCATTGAACGCAACATTTAATGCTGTTTCACTAAACATTCCAATAAAACCACTGATAAGAAACGAAAGCATAATAGGCAACCTGCCAATTGTTTTATTCATATCGAGCTGTAGTAAATCCATTGTTTTCATAAACGAATACTCCTTTGTAATGAATTGTCTATAATAGTTAATACGTTAACTATATAGCATGATTTATTTCTGACATAACCGATTACCAATCCTTTTCATTGGCAAGAAAAATACCTTCTTTCATCTTCTGCAATAAAATTTCTAACTGTATATGGTTTTGTTCCGATAATTCGCTCATGACTTCTGCCGAATGAAGAAAGTGTATAGGTAAGACTTTATCCATAAGTTTTACACCTTTTGAACTAAGTCTGACTGTTGTCATTCTTCCATCATGAAGATCGTTTTGTCGCTCAATCAGCCCATCCCGTTCCAGCCTGCTTAGTAATCCGGTAATTGCAGCACGGCTTACACCAGCCTTTTCAGCTATTTCGGACGGATTCATTCCAGCTTGACCCTCAGAATACATAATAATCAAGGCGGTAAATTTCCCTTTGGATAATCCGTACTTTTCTAAAACCCCATATATTGTATTATGCATTTCATACGCTGTTCGTAAAAATTTAAGCATACTTTCTAATGAAAGTACGTCTAATTCCGGTTTTTTTCGAGAAAGTTCCTGTAAGGTTTTTCGTGCTGGAATATCAAGTAGATCAAATTCGATCATATTCACCCTCTTGAACGAAGAATATAATTAACACGTTAATTATATTCTTCACCATATCACGCTGTCAATCTTCTCACTTATCTAAATCCAATAATCCTAAATCTCCAAGTACACATAACTACTGGCCTCCTTCACTTCTTAAAATCTGGCCCTTTTACAGGGGCAGTTTGCATGATTTAATATAGCTATCATGTGCACAGATGAATAAGTGTTGGAGGTTCTGAGCAATGGATAATAATGAATTACCACTCAAAGTAGGCATATTTTTGTTCGATGGTGCTGATGCAACTGATTTTATTGGCCCCTATGAGGTATTTTCCGCGGTAGATTTTGCCTCGTCTAAAAAGCGGACTACACTATATCAAACTTCACATACTATGTATGACGTATTCACTGTCAGTGAAACTAAAAAAGATCTGCGGACTCTGGCGGGAGAACTGCTTTTTAAGGCAGAATACACCTTTAGTGATTGCCCCGCGATCGACATCTTAGTTGTTCCCGGCGGCACGATCACAGAAGAACTGTTAGCCAATACCACTGTCATTAACTGGCTGCAAAAGCAGAGCAATAAAGCAGCTATTACCTTATCCGTATGCAGCGGAGCTATATTACTGGCTAAGGCAGGGCTCCTTAACGGGCTGTCAGTGACAACACATCATCTGACTTTTGATGATTTATCAGCTATTGATCCCACCATCACGCTGAAAAAAAATGACCGGTTTGTTGACACCGGCCGCATTATCACGGCGGCCGGCGTTACAGCCGGCTACGATGCCGCCATGCACATCGTCTATAAAACAGCCGGACGCAGTGCCTTTTTTAAAGCCGGCGAAATACTGGAATACGGCGACGCCTGGAAAAGCGTGCAAAGAAAACTGGCCGGACTGCCTGTCCATCGCACAATTACCGATAGATGTATCAAATGCGGCAAGTGCGCAAAGCTTTGTCCTTTCCATGCGGTTGTCGAAGGCAAAACACAGTTTGAGATTCAGTCAGAACGGTGTGTCGGTATCGGACCGTGTGCCAAGCTGTGCCCGGTAGCGGCTATTGAATCCTCCTTCTAGCATCCGGTATAGTTTTAAGAAATAACATAAATAAACAGGGCTATGGAAATTACACATTCCATAGCCCTGTTTACTGTTAATAGGCCAAGTTAACCACCCTGTCATCTTGCCGTAGTACCAATATGCGGCGTCACGCCTGATCTTAGACCGACTCAGTTAAGCCAGGCCTGACGCAACAAGCGGACTGCCGGATCAATATCCTCGTTTGCCATGGCACCGAAACCCAAAAGAATACGGCCCGCTTGCCCCGGGGAGGATTCCACCCAGAGATTATCGCCGTTAACAGCTACACCGGCCTTAGCCGCTCTGGCTACCAGCTCCTGTGAGGACACCGGCTGATTGAGCTGCAGCAGGATATGAAGGCCGGCATTTACTCCGGATACTGTGACGGTGTCCCCGAAATGCTCCTGCAGCGCCCGCAGTAGACTATCTCTCTGTTTCTTAAACTGACGGAGTAGTTTCCGCAAATGACCTTCAAAAAGATTTTCCTGTAAGAACCGTTCCAAAGGTTTTTGGATGAGCAATGGCACTGAACAGGCGTAATTTTCGGTTTTCTGCTGTAGATGCAGCGACAGCTTTTCCGGCAATACCATAAATGCAACCCGCAGGGACGGCGAAAGGATTTTAGAAAAGCTGCCGATGTAGATTACCTTATCCGGTGCTAAGCCCTGCAACGCCGGGGCGGGTTTTACGTCATAGCGCAAATGACAGTTATAGTCATCTTCAATAATCAGCGCATCCTGGTCAAAGGCCCAGTCAATAAGCTGCAACCGCCTGGTGATGGACATAATGCGGCCGGTAGGAAATTGATGCGAAGGAGTCACATACACAGCCTGAGCGGTTACAGTCCGCAGGGCTTTAACATTGAGGCCGTGGCTGTTAACCGGAATAAGCGGCACCTGAAAGCCGTAATTGGTAAAGGCCGAATGGGCGGCGGCGAAGCCCGGATCTTCCATGGCAATGGCACTTGCCTCCGTTCGAAGGAGCTGACCGATAAGCATCAGGCAGGGAATCGTTCCGGAAGTAATCCATATTTGATCGGCTGTACAACGGACATCCCGGTATTCATGCAAATATTTTACCAGTTCCTGGCGTAGTCCGGGTTCACCCCTAACGTCACTGTAGTTCAAAAACTGATCTTTATCCTGTCGCAGACAGAGGTTGGTTAATCGCTGCCATTGGGCAAAAGGAAAGACTTGCGGGCTTAAATTGCCATACCGGAAATCGTATAAGATTCCATCGGGCTGCGACTGACCGGAAAGCATGTCCGGAGCCACCTCCGCAAAGGCGGACAATTTAGTGTTGCGAAGTGTTTCCACATAATAGCCGCTACGGCTTTTTCCCACAATATAGCCTTCGGATAAGAGCTGCTGATAAGCAGTATCCACCGTATTCCGGCTGATATGGAGCTCTGCCGCAAGGCGGCGGCTGGAGGGCAATTTGGCCTGTGCGTCGAGTTCACCGTTTAAAATTTTGGCGCGCATTTGCTGGTAAAGCTGATGATAGAGCGGTTTTTTACTGTTTGCAGCCAGTAGGTACATGAGGGGCCTCCTTATAGAAAATGCTGCCTGACGGCAAAAAGCAAAAGTCTGTATAAGCATGACACAGGAACTGAAATTTTGCACCTATTATACTATTGATTTTCCAGAAGGTATATACTTATATAATATAAACATTCAATGCATTGAAATATATACTTGACCGTTCTATATTGCTGACCATTGGGAATGAATTACAACAATCAGACCTTCATGGCCTATGCTCTTGTCCTTTGTTTTCGTCGTTCACAGCTTACTTCAAGCCACTATGACTAAATGTTTATCACAAGGAGGATATTTTATGAATTTCGAGGAAGTAACGTTTAAACAGTTTGATTTTAACCCTTTCACGAAAGTAGAGGAATGGGCGCTTTTAACCGCCGGAACAAAAGAACGGTTTAACATGATGACAATCACCGGAGTTATGTGCGGGAAATTTTTTCTCAAGCCCATGATGCAGGTATATGTTCATCCCGACAGGTATTCCTATCAATTTTTAGCGAACAATGACTACTTTACGGTATCTTTCTTCGATGTTCCACAGCATCCAGCCCTACAGATTTGCGGTAAAATGCATGGCAATGAATGTGATAAAGTGGCTGAATCGGGGCTGCATCCCATTCCATTCGAGAACACGGTTCTTTTTGAAGAGGCAAAAACAGTTTTTGTCTGCAAAAAAGTGTATCATACTGATGTAGAAAAGGATCATTTTGATTCACAGCAGCTATTTAAAGAATACTATAGAGATTCTACAACCTTTCACAGGATTTATCTCGGACAGATCGAAAAAGTACTCCGCCACAAATAGCGATACCACGTACAAGCTAGGTCTCTAAACAACATATTTTCATAAATGGAATTTGCATCTGTTTGATTTTATGCCTTTCCTTCAACTATTCAAGGAGAACCCCCTGCAATACTTGCTATCAAGCATTACACGGAGGTTCTCTCTTCCTTTTAAAAGTTTCGATTTCCAGGTCTTTTTATGCAGTTTTCATTCTGGTTCTTCCGGATTATCAGTTACCATATAATATAACAAGCATAATTGGTAAATTCCACCATATCGTTAACACTTACGTATTTCCGTACCTCTTCTTCAATAATCAACGGTCTGATCGGCACTATTAGCAACCACTTTGTGAAGTCTCCGGTTAAAAGCTCGCATAAAACGCCGCAACTGTTTCCAGTTGACGTTTTACGTAAATTCACGTAGCGGGAGGTGAAACAAACCCTTTGGCTGGTTTACCTTATTCCTGGCATTAAAACATAACGTTTGATGGAGGTTTTGTTATGAGAAGATTGGTAAATGATCCTTACAACGTGGTGGAAGAAATGTTAGAAGGTTTTGTTTTAGCCCATAGCAAATACGTTACACTGCTGGATCACGACGGGCGGGTTGTGGTCAGTAAAACGGCACCCGTAAAAGATAAAGTCGGCGTTATTATCGGCGGCGGTTCCGGTCATGAGCCCCTATTTTTAGGCTATGTAGGCCCCGGCTTCGCTGATGCGGCAGTCATTGGCAACATCAATACATCTCCCTCACCGGAACCTTGCTATAATTCTATTAAGGCTGTTGATACCGGAAAAGGCTGCCTGTTCTTGTACGGAAACTATGCCGGTGATGTTATGAATTTTGATATGGCCGTGGAAATGGCAGCAGCCGATGGTATCCGGGTAGAAACCGTATTAGTAACAGACGATGTATTCTCATCCAAAACATTTTCCAACCGGCGGGGCGTTGCCGGTGACTTTTTCGTATTCAAGGCGGCTGCCGCAAAAGCTGATACAGGGGCCAGCTTGGATGAAGTAAAAGCTGCCGCAATCCATGCAAATAATCATACCCGTTCGATGGGGGTAGCGCTTTCATCGGCCACCTTGCCCGCAATCGGCGGCCCGAATTTCAAAATGGAAGATGGCGATATGGAGATCGGTATGGGTATCCATGGCGAACCGGGTGTCGAGCGTGGTAAATTAGAAGTGGCCGATAAGGTCGTTGAAAAAATTATGCCCTATATAGTAAATGACCTTCCCTTCCTGAAAGGGGATGAAGTCAATGTCCTGGTAAATGGCTTGGGCGGGCTCCCTCTGATGGATCTACATATTGTCTATCGACGGGTTGCGCAAATTTTAGCCCAGCATGAAATAACGGTACATGCATCCTTTGTCGGTAACTATGCAACTTCCATGGACATGGTGGGCATGTCCATTACATTGATAAAATTGGATGAAGAGTTAAAAACATTGTTGGATGCGCCTTGCGCTACACCCTATTGTATAATTAAGTAAAAAAATGAACAGACAAGCTAACTTCCACTGCCCGTGACAGCTGAGATAGCTTGTCAAAGTCAGATTTACCTATATGCCAAACACCAAGCGGTATCTAAAAAATAAGAAAGAAATGGAGCTAACATGCTCCATTTTTTTATACTTAATTAATAACCGTTTACCCAGGGTTCTCGACATAAACACTAGTACTGGGAAAGGCAAATCTAACTCCCTCTTTCTCCAGAATTTCCATGATTTTAAAATTAATATCCTGCTTAATCGCAAGATACTCCCCCCACACGGTGGTTGTGGTAAAAAAGTATAGAAATAACTCCAAACCACTATCTCCAAAGGAGTCAAACTTCACAAATATTGTATCCTGATCAACATACGGATGCGACCGGAGAAATTTTTCAATTGTATCAATACACACTTTCAATTTGTATCCGGGGGTATCATAACGTACTCTCATCTGAAACGTAATTCGGCGCATAGACCGATTCGTATAATTGACAATAGGAGCATTTACCAAATTAGCATTGGGTACTGTAACCAGAGCTTGATCAAACGCCCGTATTTTGGTGCTCCTAAAATTTATATCTTCAATGGTTCCTTCCATTTCGCTCGTTTTTATCCAGTCACCAATACTAAACGGCTTATCTATTATAATAACAATTCCGGAAAAAATATTAGCCAAAAGATCTTTTGCCGCCAAAGCAAAAGCCAATCCGCCCAGTCCCAGTCCTGCAATAAATCCATTTACATCGTATCCCCATGTACTGGCCATAGCAACAAAAGCTAATGCCAAGACAATGAATTTTAATACCTTGGACAGAAAAGGTATTAAAATTTTATCCACTTCCCGGTTAAAAATCTTCTGAATTTCCTCATGATTTGCCGCATAATAACCAATCAAGGCATATACCGCATTAGAAAACAAAATAATATTCCCTGTCCTGAATAGATTATTCAACCAAAAATCAAGTGTACCCGGCACACAATTTTGCAAAGCCAAGTATCCACCGGTAAGGACAATGGCGTTCTTAACGGGATTTCGTAAAACAAGCAGAAAAGAATCCTGCTTGGCCCCCTCCCGGCAAAAAAGATTAAGGAAAAAATGAAAAATATAATTAGCAAATAAGTTTTTAAAACCCCAAAAAACAAGAAATATAACAAGGGCAATAGCCAGATTGTACAAAGATATATGGCTTGCAATGTACAGCAATAACCGGTACAAATGCTCAGGAATTGGTAGCTCCGTCGGCATCATTGTCCTCTCCCTCTTTATGCATCTAGTCCATATGATACACAGCAGGCTGCTTCCGACCCTTACTGATGCTCTAAATTTTTTATAAAGCTGCATGATTAAAAAACCAACAAACAACTTTATTGCATTATATAAGTTTTTACTTTCATTTTCAACCCTTATGAAGACATATATCGTTGCTTGATCCATCATACTTAGCAGAAACCAGGCAGCACATTGAGGTATACCCATGTTTATAATTATCAACATATTCAGTTAAACGCAAAACTGGCACCGTACGAAAAACGGTGCCAGTTTGCGTAATTTGGAGCTAGACTACGACTGGATTTGTTATTATTGTCCGTTAGTTTTGGAACAGTTCAAATACACATCTTAGCAAGAGTCTTATTTTAAAAGCCTCTCTATAGATCATGGAATATAGGATTCATTCTATCGAAGGTGCAAAACTGCCTAAATCCTATTTTCCTCAATTCTTCTCTCGCATATAAAAGCTGCTTGCCCAAATGGCTTTCCTCATGACAGTCGGAGCCAATCGTAAGGATGGTACCGCCCAGTTCATAATACCAGGTTAAAATAGTACGCGACGGGGTAAGGTCCGGCAGTCCGTAACGAAAACAGGAAGTATTGACCTCCAGTCCCTTGCCGTCGGCAATGGCCAATCTTAAAATGTCTTTTATCAGTTCTTCATTCATCTTGTCCTCGAGTATGCCTGCCCGGTCATAACGTTTTATCATATCTAAGTGTCCTAAGACACTATAACTTTTAAAATTGGAAATTACGTCTAATATGGCCTGATAGTATCCCCGGTTGTATTCCCGCTGTGTTTTTCCCTGTTGATACTCACCTGTCCAAAATTCCTGATCATCAATCTGATGATTCGATAGAATAACAAAGTCGAACGGATAAGCGGCAAAATCACGTTCAAAATCTTTGATCGTATGCACTTGCACACCGAATTCCACGCCAAACCGGATACGGATTTTATCTTGATATTTTACCTTAAGGCAACGGTATTCTGCCAGATATTCATCATAATTGACTATGTAGGTAAGATCATTTCTAAGATAGTCGGCATGCTCGGTAATACAAATCTCGTTCAGGCCCAAACGA
Organism: Propionispora vibrioides; assembly: GCF_900110485.1. Taxonomy (NCBI): domain Bacteria; kingdom Bacillati; phylum Bacillota; class Negativicutes; order Selenomonadales; family Sporomusaceae; genus Propionispora; species Propionispora vibrioides. Next base: position 107,668 of record NZ_FODY01000011.1, read on the forward strand.
ATAGCCTGTTCAATCATATCTTGCATGGGGTAGAATGAATCATTGGAGTATCGTGTATGAATATGGTAATCAGCTAACACGTACACCCTCCTTTTTAGTAGCGTTCTCCTATATTGTTATTTCCACCAGATTGCTATCAGGGTCTAAAATACAGCTTTCGTAATAACCATCTCCCGTTAAACGGGGACCGCTGATTCTTTTGAACCCGTCTTGTTCCAATCTTTGGGTTAATTCATCGACTTTCTCTTTGCTGCCCACTGAAAAGGCAAGATGGACCAATCCTATCGCCGTATTGACGCTGCGCTCCGCCATGCCCTGTTGGCGCATAAGCTCCAGCCTGGCGCCTGATTCAAAGGTAATAAAATACGACTCGAAGCCCTTTAGCGAATTTACATACTTATTGTTTGCTTTGCCATTAAAATATGTAATATAAAACTCTTTCAGTTCTTCCAAATGACTGGTATATAAAGCAATATGTTCAATCTTCATAGCAATACCGCTCCTCCCCCTCTGGGATATATCGCTTTTTTTAGCAACCTCTTATCTAAGCACCGCCGGGGGAACTTTATCACAATTGCCTCACCGTATGATATTCACATCCGGTTTCTTGCGGGGCACCAGGCTGTCATTGTTGGACGCACTATACCCCAGAGCAACGGCACCGCAGACGATATAATTTTCAGGAATTCCACAGTCAGTTAACGCTTTCCTCATGTTCACGTCATCGCAAAACCAGGTTAGCTGGTTGATCCAGCAGGAAGCAAGCCCTAACGATGTCGCCGCCAACAGTATATTTTCCATGGCTACCGAACAATCGGCCATAGCATTCGAGTATGCTCTATCATTAGACACAATGATTAGTGTAGGCGCATGATAATAAAAGTTGTATGCCTCTTGCTGCGCTGCGATTTTTCCGGTTCGTTTGGAGCGATAGGTGTTCTCATCGACGATTAAATTGGCAAACGATTCCCTTACCAGACGATTAAGTTCCCAAAGCTTTTCCTTGCTTTGCACAACGGTAAACTTCCAGCTCTGCGAATTACCACCGGTAGGAGCGTGAATGGCCGCATTAATGAGCAGTTCCAGGTCCGAGTCCGGAAGCTGATCCTCCTTGTAAGAGCGTGTACTTCTTCGGGTTAAAATTGTTTTAATTGTCTCATTCATTCTAAAAGCCCCCTCTCTCAAGTAAGAAAGTCATTTTATATCATAAAACTGCTTTTAATAACCTATACCGGATTTTCATTAATCCCAATTACTTTCACCATATTCATCTTCGTTATCTTCTATACTTATCCTGCCCCACTACCTGCATATCATAGTAAGCAGCTTTTGCGATCCTAACTTTCACCAATATGCATGTCATAATTCAGACTACTCTCCAAAACTTATACTACATTAATAAAAACCAGGGACATGGTTGCACCTCTTGCCAAGGCGGCAACCATGTCCCTGGTTCCTTTTACCTTACCCGCTTTATTGCTTCACTGCTTTGATATCATCAAAATACAAGTTTGCTTCATCATATTAAGGAATAATTATTTGCTATTAACTACTATAACTATTCTACTTCTTGAAGCAATTCGATATTATCAAAGTATATTGGACCTTCATATTTGAACATATTAGCAACAAGATTAATATCAAGTTCACTCTTATTTTTAGATTGTCCTTCAAAAACATTAGTAACTTGTAACTTTACATATTCTTTTCCATTGAAAGTAACAGTAGGCAATTGACCTATATATGCATTATTTTGATCTACACCACATTTTACCCAGCCTGGGGCAACAACCGCATAAGGTCTTAATTGAACATGAGCTGCTAATCCGTCTTTAGGAATATAAATATCATATTTAACGCCTTCATATGGAGTTAAATCTAAAGATTTATTAGCTATCCTAAGTTCTTCCCAATCAGAGCGACCTGGGAAATTAACATCTAGTTCTACGGACCCATTACCAACTTCTTTATTATATTTTACGGCATAAATATCTGATTGATATGTGCCGTTTTGATCCCAGCCATTTAAACCATTGCTGAAGTCAAACGTTTTGACAGTAACCAATTTGCCTGTTTTGTTTTTAACATTTATTATATCTGATGTAGTTGCTGAAGTACCATCTTTAAATTGAACTGTAGCCGAAACAGGCATCTTACCATTTTTTTCTTTGGAAACATCTAGGTCATACGTGTATAACCCTTCATCTTCTTTCATTATGATATTTTTCTTTTTAGGTGTTGAAAACATTACTTTACTTATTTCTTTGCCATATGATATGACCTTAACTTCTACAAAAGCAGTATCTTTCGTTCTTTCATTTTTACTTGGTGCAGTTATATAAATATGGGGAGTTCTTGTTACAGTTTCACCATTCATCAATTTTGCATTTTCTTCGAAAATTTTAACGGTAGATGCATTTTCTTTCTTATTATATACAATTCTCAGACTATCGTTATTAGGATAAAGTCCCTCAGCATCAGGAGTTAAGTCGTCAATGCCTGTTAACAGCCAGAACATACTTCCACTATAGCCAAGCTGATATGCTAAGTCATTCCAAGTCTGATATGCATAATCACGATTGGTAACACTTGTATCTAATACTCCATATTCTTCAAAAACGACAGGTTTGTTAGCAGCTTTCGCTAAATCAGCGTGAGCTTTTAACCAAGCAGAACCCGATTTCACACCATCTTTCCAAGGATCACCCCAATAATCAGGATATAAATGTACAGTACCATAGTCAATCGTTGGTAATGTAATCATTTTGCCCCAATCAAGACCTTTTGAACCATTATATTCTAAAATAGTGCTTTTGGAATCTTTTATAAATCCTTCTTCACCTAATGCTACAAGATGCTTATTATCAATGGACTTAACGTATTCACTCATTTCTTTTGTCCAGTTAAAAAGTGTATTACCGGATGGGTCAGATTCACAACGAGCTTCGTTAGTTAATTCCCATGTCATAATTGTAGGATCATCCATATACTTTACACCAGTATAGGAGTTCACTCTGTTCAACATGTGCTTGACATACGCTTTATAAGCACTTTTTATTGTTTCATTAGTATAAAAGCCATCATGTCTTTTCGGATCTTTTACCCAATTGACATAGGCGTTCATACCGCCAAAATCATCCCAGTTATTTACTAATACTATAACTAATTTTATACCTTTTTCATTAGCTTTCTTGATAGCATAGTCTAATCTCTCAAAACCGCTTTCGCCATATTGCCCCATGCTAGGCTGCATTTCTATTTTGGGCACTGTTGTTTTAGCTTCGCCTGTCCCATCAATAAAACCCCAGCATCTTATTACCTTTAATCCCATTTTACTGGCGTTATCCATTACATCATCAATCATTGCATTAGAACGATAATGAAAGTAATAATTATTTGTACCGGAAAATCTAAATTCTTTACCATTTAACATAAGTTTATCGCCTTGGCGAGTCACAAAATTACTATTTTGCTCATTACTATCATTAGCTAAAGCAACTGATTTTGAAGTCATAATTGAAAAAAGACATAAGGCCAACATAATTAAAGAAACAAAACTTCTTCTTTTCATAACATAGTTCTCCTTCTCGTTCGAAATATATTGAACAATGTCTTACCTCCATGCGGTCCTCCCCGCCTTTCAATCCCAGGTGTGTGTTCCAACTGCCATCGGACTGCTCATACTACAAACACCCTGCAATTCCGCAGCTTTTCATTCCTATGATTTGTCTCCTCTATTTCAATGCGATATAATTAGCCTCTTTTTCCCAACGCAATATTATCTACATATATTTCACCTTTATAGCTTGTATAGCTACCTACAACACTAAAATCAAAGTAAACAACCTTTGCTGTTACCGCTTGAAGTGGCACACTGACCTTCACTTTTTTAAGTTCTGTTCCTTCAACCGGACTAGCTGCCAGAACATTGATATCCGGGCATACATTAACTACTTCGACATTTGAATCTGATTTCATATAAATTTTAGCTTTAAAAGAGCCATTGGTCAGCTTGCTAGGATTAAAATAGAAATCAAAAGTTAACAAATCACAGCCATCCAACGCCAGTGGAGAACTATCGATGGCACTATTATGGAGCTTCACCTCACTCCAGCTCTCTTTTACCTTCTTATGAAAATCAACATCTAATTTTATCGAACCATCACCAATTTTTTCATCATACGATATAGTCGGCGCACCATCATAATTCCATACACCGCCGGAAGCCCAGCCATCCGCACCTTGAGCAAAATTCCAGACTGTCAGTTCCGTCGCCGCTGCTACAGGAACCGTTAAAAAGCCGGACAGCAAAAAAGCTGCTGACAATATCACGGGAATGAATTTCTTCAGTACTGTTTTTTTCATGTATCCCAACTCCTTTTAACACAATTCAAATTATAAATAAAAAGCAGGGACATTGTTGCACACCTTTTCCTAAGACGGCAATAATATCCCTGCTTTCCTTCGCCTTAGTGGCTTTGTTCCTATTGCTTAACTGCTTTGATATCATCAAAATACAGGTTTGAATCAACCATCTCATTTCCAATAGTATTACAATAGATCGCAAAATGCTGTACATGTGCTTGATCGAACTTGCCATTTTGCTTGCCTTTAAATTGACTGAACGGGATAGTTACCAGACGCGGGCCGCTCTCTTTGGCCATTTCGGCAAGATCGACCTCAAAATCCTCCCCGTTGCTGTTAAGCTGAATAATCAGCCGCTGCCCTTGCCCATCAGGCTTAACCCAGAATTGAATAGCGTTATATGCCGACCAGTCGACCCCTTTTAAACTCTTGATCACCCCGGCATAACCACCCTTACCAATTTTATAGTGAAACTTCAATCCCGTATCACCGCTTTTATGCTCTGCCACGTCTTCAGTCAACGTGGCGGTCACATTACAGCCTGCGCCGATATTGGTCGAATACGCCGACTGCAGCATACCGTTATCCCCATAATAGTTTTCAAAATCATCTACCAAGGATGGATCAAGCGGTGGCTGTGGCATATTATAAAGGACTTTTACCGAATCCACCGTGTTGCCATCCAACTGTAAGTCCACCGTTCCCACCGTCTTACCCAAAGCAGACAAGCTCGCCTCGGTCATAGTGGCCGCATAGGTTCCACCACTTTTTTTGGCATCCATAACCGCAACAGCTGTGCCATCGGCCTTCTTAACAATAAAGCGCACCTTTTGAACCTTGCCGGCTACATTGGCCTTGAGTCTGACCGGTTGGCAAATGCGCTCATTAGAATTGGGCGCGATAAGATACCCATACGTGCCGGCGGCCGCCTGTTGCTTTATATTTAATGTCTTATAATCCGCCATTTGGCCGGCAAAGACGACATCCTGCTGATTATAAAAATCAACAAATTGATTAATCATCTCATGACCGCGCTTATCGCTAATCATATAGGGCTGATCAAAATTCGTTTCATCAAAATTAGACCAGGTCATGAAATAGGCCATCTTGTGTTTCGCTACCGCCTGCAACGCCTCCTTAAACCAATCGGGACGCTTATTGCCCGCTTTCGCCATCGCGCTGTTGCCAACGAGAATCCCTGTTTCGGTAACGGCAGCTACCTTATTATGCTGCTGGGCAAATTGCTGAACCAGTTCCATCGTCGAGCCAAAAGAATCCATCCAGGTATCCTGCACGGCCGGATCCTTGTGATACATATCAAAGCCGATAATATCAACAAAGGCATCGCCTGGATAACGGGTTAAATAATCTTCCTCGCTGATAAACGGTCCTCCCGGAGAGTAAGCATACAAGAAATTGTGCAAGCCCTTCTTGTCGCGTAAATACTCTTCAGTATACCGGAAGAGATTCTTGTATTGGCTCGGCGAACAAAAAGCCGCGCCCCACCAGAACCAGCTCCCGTTATTCTCATGGAACGGACGGAACAATACCGGAATCCCCTGAGCCTGCAGCTTTTGTCCATATTCCGCCACCAAGTCAAGGTAACCGGTATACACGCTATTCAAATCACCTCCTGGCAAAATGCGGGCTACCACATCGCCACTCGTTACGGTCGGCGTATACCCGGAGTAGTCATATTTGCCATCTTTCTTGCCTTTCGCTGCTACCTCGGCAAAATTAGGCATATGGCAGGACAGGGTTACAATCGCGCCTACCCGGTTGGCTTCCATACCAACATTGGCCGCCTTATCAACAAAAGTCATCCCCTGAGCCCTTTCCGCATCCGTCAAATCCAGCTCGCTGCCGGTCAGTGCCAAGCCATCCATGCCGACTACCGCCGGGTAGTCACCGGTCAGTTCGTAGGTATCGGAAGGACCTACACCACGGCCAACCTTCTTATGCAGATCATTCTGGTGACCATATAGAGTTTTACCCGATTCCGCTATACCTTTTAAATAAGCCAACAGCTTCACCGTATTACTGTCTGCTTTTGCATCCACGGGACTCACTACAGCCGGAATTTTCAACATATTTATATCCACTTTGCTCTTATTAGCCAACGTAGCCGTATAATCCACATAGATGTCTTTTACGACTTCATGACCCAGGGTGATCTGATCGATATAAAGCTCACCCTTATAGTCAGTATTGCTGCCAACAATACTGATCATAAAATAGGCTACATTCGCATTGGCCGGCTCAAAAGGAATATGTACATTGACCTTTTTAAGGCTGGTCCCCGCAATCGGTTCGGCAGAATCCAAATCAATATCCGGATAGGTATTCACTACTTCCTGATTTTTATCCGATGTCATATACAACTTGGTCTTAAATGTCCCGCTGCTCATTGACTTCGGATTAAAGTAAAAGTCATAGGTTACTACATTATAGCCCTCTAATGCCAAAGGCAAAGCACCATTCTCCAGCTTGATTTCACTCCAGCTCTTTTTGGCATTATTGGTAAAATCCACGGTCAGTTTTGCCGCGCCATCGCCAACAGCAGCATCATAAGTAAGCTCCGGTGTACCGCTGTAATCCCAAACACCGCCATAATGCCACGGGCCAAGGCCGCCGGAAAAATCCCAGGTTTGCGCTTCGGCTGCCGTCGCACGACTCATAGTACAAACACCTTGCAGGGGCGCTGGCAAATAGTTCTCTGGCAATCCACTCAGCAAAAAACTTGCCGATAACGTCAATGGTAACATTCTTCTAAGCATCTTCTCATTCATATTATCTGCCGCCTCCTTTGCTGCGCCGCAATCAGCCTCTTTTCTCCAAGGCAATATTATCTACATACACTTCCCCTTTGTAATTTGTATAACTGCCGACAATACTAAAATCAAAGTAAACGATATTTCCCGTTACTGCCTGAAACGGAACGCGGACTTTCACTTTTTTGAGATCCGTTCCATCCACCGGCCGGGCCGACACCGTTTCAATATCCGGGCAGACATTAACCACTTCCACATTGGCGTCAGATTTCATATACACTTTCGTTTTAAAGGAACCGTTTGTCATATTCTTAGGGTTAAAATAAAAGTCAAATGTCAACATGTTGCAGCCGTCCAAGACAAGCGGCGAACCGGTGGTCACACTGCTATTGTGAAGCTTTACTTCACTCCAACTATCCTTAAATTTCGTGTGAAAATCGACACTCAGCTTTAATGCCCCTTCGCCAAGCTTGGCATCCTGCACTATAACGGGCGTTCCGTCATAATTCCACACGCCGCCGGGAGCCCAGCCGTCCGCATCCTGGGCAAAATTCCAGGCTGTCAGCTGGGTTGCCGCTGTTGCAGGTACCGTCGCAAAACCGGATAGCAAAAAAGCTGCCGACAATATTACGGGAATAACTTTCTTCAGTATTGTTTTTTTCATGTTGTCCCCACTCCTTTTTACACAATTCAAATACAAATAAATCCGCTTTGTTTTTGTTTATTCCAAACTTTCAGTATATTTAGCCCAGAAGTAGGGCCCCTATCATTGTTCCCGCACGCTCTGTGTGCTTGCCCAATTGCCGTCTTGGTCCAAACAAGCGCAATAGGTTTATTTATTCATAACTTTTGGCTGCGGCATGTCTTTATAAGTAATGCCATCCGCGAAAATCGAGCTTGGCTCATTGTAAAAATCAATAAAATCATTAATCATTTCATGACCGCGCGTATCACTTACCATATACGGCGCAAAAAAATTATGCTGCTCTTTTTCAAAATTAGACCAGGTCATGAAATAAGGAAGGTGATATTTTCGGACAAGGACCGAAACATCGCTGAACCATCTTTTGTCCTTATTGCCGGCAACAGCCAGGCTGCCGCCCTGGCGTACACCAACCTCGGTAAGCGCCGGAAGCTTACCGCAAGACTTGGCGGCCTCAGCTACCACCTGCAACGACGTCTCAAAGTCTCTAAACCAGGGATCATTCTTAGGAAGTCCCGGCGGATTGTCGTCATACGTATCAAAGCCCATGATATCAACATAACGATTGCCCGGATACCGGTCAAGATATTCTCCCGGCGTTTTAAACGGGCCATTGGGGGAAATCGCATACAGAAAATTATGTACCTGTTTTGTATCCCGCATATATTTGACCGTATATTGGAAAAGCTCTACAAATTGCTCCGAACTGCAATACTTCGCCCCCCACCAAAACCACCCGCCATTATGCTCATGCAATGGCCGGAAAATCACCGGCACCTTTGCTGCCTGTAACCGCTGCGCATAATCTGCTACCAAATCAAGATAACCGTTGTATATCTCATTGAGATCACCGCCGGGCAAAATTCTTCTAACAATATCCCCTTTAAATTCATTGGGAGAATAGCCGCTATAGTCGTATGTCCCATCTGATTTTTTACCACGCTCTTTGATGAGCTCAAAATTCGGCATGTGCATGGACAAGGTGATAATCCCGCCCTCGTCAGCCGCTTTGATCGAAATAGCTGCGGCCTTATCCACCAGTGTAATTCCCTTTGCCTTTTCCTTCGGGGTAAGGGTCAGTTCAGAACCAGTAAGTGAAAGTGCATCGATACCAATGATACCGGCCAACGAGCCGGTTACATCTTTTATATCCGAATTGGTTCCGCTGTTTATCCGGAACATTTTGTGATGAGCATCATTCTGATGACCAAAGATCGTATTGTCCGTTTTACTCAACGCCGCCAAATACGAATATAAAGACAGCGTTTCCGGTGTAGCATTCGGATCCGCCAATCGGGCAAACGCAGGCGCTAACTTTACAAGCTGGTTACTTGTCGGTGCTTCCTTTTTCGCTTTGGCGTTGTCGGCATAAACAGTTCGTTCTATGTAGACTTTCTGGTTTGGATCGTTAACGATCGGGGAATCACGGCTTTCTGCCACAGCCAGCACCGGTATTACGCCGCCGATGAGCGCACATACCACGGCGGCCTTAAGAAATTGCTTTTTCATCAATACCTCCCTCTTAGTTTCTTTTTTACTACTTAGGGTTTCAGACATGCTGCTTTCACTTCCTTATTATAAAATTGAGCATATCTTTTGTCAATATAATGTTATATCTTTTATGCATGCGTTTCTTGCCGGAGATAAGCCCCATAAGCCAAGCTCCCGGCAGATTTCTTACACTATTTTAACCCAGCAGTCAATAATATTATATTTTTAATATTTTAAAGTTATATCTTTTTGTTGACAAAGTATCGTCTTTACTGTATCATCATGTTTGAAAATTCATTTTAATTTTGAAAATTCATTTTATCTTAAGGAGGAGCATGTTAATGAGAAAGAAAAAACTATGGATTCCGATTCTTTTATCTGCACTTGTTCTTTAAAATCAGCGGTGTCTTTATCCAGAAATACATGAAAGACTACAAAGAAGATAGTCGCTTTAATGGTGGAAAAGACGCACCCTGGTGGGAAAGATACTTAGAATTAAACATGCAAGCCCCGGTAAAAAATACCGATTGGAAATTCAACACGCAAATCGTATCCAAGGCCGGCTCGAAAGATAAGGCTTTCTCTGAAAAATTTGATGCGGTTGCCGATCCAAACGATCCGTCGGAAGAAGGCGGTAAAAAAGAATTCCATCCTGAACGCATGTGGGTGGAAGGAAATCTGGGAGGTACAGGCCAATACGCCAAATTGGGCTTCTTCCAGCCTTGGGTGCAGAACGGCTTTATCAGTGACGCCCGGATCAAAGGGGCTTCACTCGAACACTGGGGGCAAAAATCGGCCACCCATATCTACGCCGGGAATATTTCGGAAAAATACTGGGATTTAGGCGCCGGGGCCAGAGTGACTTCGACCGAAGGAGCAGACCCAGTTACCGGGACTTGGACAAAAACATACACTGAAGACACCACCGGCGGCGTCTACAGTGACTTTGTCCGCCATCATGACACCATCAATTATAAGACTACAGGGGTTGGAGGTGACTGGGATTTCCATGGTGACGATGGCTCGGATAACAAGGATATTGGTTATAATACCTATAATTCCGAGGAATCGGACAAACATATCTTCGCCTTTGTTTACGACTACAAATTCTCCCCTAAATATGATGGCAGCGTCGGATACTATAATTACAAGTCCTATGCCTATAACGGCGATGCGCTGCAAATCGGTGCGGTAAACCTGAATGTGCATCTTAATCCTTCTCTGACTCTGGCCAACAGTTACTCCCATGGCAACCAGGATGGTTATGACAAGGCCTATAATATTGAGTTGCAATATAACGGCAATCCCTGGATAGATAGCACCAAACCTCATAACTTCGGCGCTTATCTTGCTTATCGCTACCTTGGCCCTGATGCAATCATTAAACCAAATTACAGTGATGGCATTAAAGCCGGCCAAAAAGGGTTCGAAGTCGGCACCTACTACACACTGACCAGCAATATTCTGGCTACCTTAAAATACGCCACAGGCAAGAGTATTTACTATGGCCAGGACCGCTCCCGCGTCTTCACCTCCCTCCAATACGCCTTCTAATTGAATGATTGCTTACTTTCCTCTTAACTAATAAACAGTACATAAAAAAGACAGCCCTTGCGTTAGCGTAATAACGCGAGGACTGTCTTTTTTTAGTAACTATCACTATATCCAAAAGGTATTCACTAAGGACTGTGCTTCTAATTACCCTATACTGATTACCTTATGCTGACTGTTTTAAATGCAATCCGATCCGCCCGGTGACGGGAAATAGAATACTCAAAAGGACGCCCGTCATCAAAAAAGGCCACCTGCTCAATCTCTAATAAAGGTAACAGCCCTTCAATATGAAGATGCTTCACTTCCAGTTCGGTCGGCATTACCGCCCGTAGCGTCCGATGGGCCGACTGTATTTTTAATTGCAGTTTATCCTGAATGTAAGCGTAAATAGACGTTTCTACATGCTCTTTTTTCAATCCCGGTATCAGCTGAATTGGCATCTTGGTATACTCCACAACAATAGGGCCTTCATCGTTAGAACGCGCCCGGATAATATCATAGACGAAATCATCCTCGGTAATCTGCAGCTTGGATGCTACTTCCTGTGACGGATGTACAATATCAAACCGGATCACTTCTGTTTGCACTTTTTGCCCGCGATTGGTTTCTGTAAACCCAGTAAATTGTTTGGCCATACTAAGTTCTTTGACATCCTGATTCTCCACTGTCTTAACAAAAGTACCCGAGCCACGGCGTTTAACAACCAGTCCTAAATTGACCAGTTCATCCACCGCCCGTTTGATAGTTATGCGGCTTACCCCATAATACTCACACATCTCTTTTTCCAAGGCCAACTGCACGCCGGGAACATATTCGCCACTTGTGATTTTATTGCGGATATCATTTGCAATTTGCTGATACTTCACCATATATATTTCTCTCACCTCTACTTTATCCTCTTTATATTATACAACAACATAGATATAACCATATACTAAAATTGACATATCCATTTAACAAACTATTGTTATCAAGTATCAAAAGAGCATACGGACCAGCGTCAGCAACTCACAAAAGGTATCTATCCGGCAAATCGCAGAAGAATTGACAAGCAGGAACTTATCCGCCAATGCGTTTCCATCGCTCAGCCAATAAACGACAGAATGCCCTGTAAAACTGACCGAAAGCAACGCAACTTGACCTGTCCGCAGAAAAAAGCAAAACAGCCAGCCGGCTGTTTTGCCCCTGAAAGATATTTGTTCATTTATACCGGCAACTGATGCAGCGCCTTTATCCCGTTAAAAACCATTATTCTGAGCTACCTGTTTAATCCAATAGCCGGATTTTTTAATGGTTTTTCGCTGTGTCGCCAAATCCAGCGCAATATAGCCATACCGGTTCTTATAGGCATTGGACCAGGACCAGCAGTCAATAGGCGTCCAGGCGTGAAAACCAAAACAATTGGCGCCCTCCTCCATTCCCTTATGCAGCCAGCCCAGATGCTCTTCATAAAAATCAATCCGGTAATCATCCTCTACATAGCCGTCGCTATTGGTATACTGTTCTTCTCCTTCGACCCCCATGCCATTCTCCGACAAGTACCAGGGAATATTATCATACTGGTCCCGCAGATTAATCGCAATATCATAGATCGCCTGGGGATAGATCTCCCACTGCCGGTAAGGGTTCATTCGACATCCTGGAAGCTGATAGTTGTCAAAATATTTATCCGGCATCCAGCCACATGATTCGTCAAAGAGCGACTCCTTGGCCTTGGCGCGGCGGGGCTGATAATAATTAACCCCCAGAAAATCGACTGTATTCCGCTTAATAATTGCCAGTTCTTTCTCGGTTGATTCCCACAGTACACCGTCTTTTTCCAATACATCAACCAGCGTCACCGAAAATTCTCCTTTAACCGCCGGATCTAGAAACGAACGGTTAAAGAAGTTATCGACAAAATCTGCCGCTTTTACATCTGCTTCATGATCAGAGCGCGGATAAGACGGGGTAAGGTTCAACACAATACCAATCTTGCCGCCCTGTTTGGCACAATCAGTATCCCGAAACGCCGCTATAGTTTTTGCCGAAGCCAGATTCAAATTATAAAGCACCTGTACCGCTTTGAGGCCATCAACAAGATTGGGGTAATGAAAGGTATAGAGGTACTGCCCTTCAACGACAACCATCGGTTCGTTAAAGGTAACCCATTGCTTAACTTTATCACCAAAAAGAGCAAAGCATTTTTGGGCAAAAAGCACGAATAACTCTACCACGATTTTTGATTCCCAGCCGCCATATTTTTCATATAGATCAATCGGCAGATCGAAATGATGCAAATTCATGACCGGAGTAATGCCATTTTTCAAAAATTCATCGATTACCTGATGATAAAAGGCTGCCCCCTCCGGGTCTACTTCCCCAGTCTCAAAATCCTTTATCAGTCGTGTCCATTGAATGGACGTCCGGACCGAATTAAGGCCGATTTCCTTCATCATGCGAATATCTTCACGATAACTATTGAAAAAATTAGAGGTTACATTAGGGCCAATCCTGTTAAAAAACGCTTCCGGCTCAATATCAAACCAGTAATCAAATATATTACGGTGCTTTTTATAAAACCGTCCTTCCGACTGGGGACCTGAGGTTGCCGCCCCCCACCAAAAATCTGGTGGAAAGTTATATTTTTTATTCATAAGCTGTCCTTTCATTGACATTTACTTCAGCAATGAACCATAAGCTGCTTACTGCTTCGTCGCTGTAAAGCTTTCATACATATCTACCATAAGCTGCGATATATCACGCAGAGCAAGGGCAGTCATGAAATGGTCCTGGGCATGAATAAGCAACACTGTTTTTTCTATATTCTGACCATCACTTTCCGCTGAAATAAGTTGTGTCTGGATGTCATGGGCTTCACCGATTTCTTTGCCGGCTTCGGCAATTTTATTTCTGGCCGCTCTGACATCGCCATCTTGTAAAAGCGTCTTGATTGCTTCAATCACCATCGACCGGCCTGTACCGGCATGAATAATGAGTTCCATTGATTTTTCTATGATTTTCTCATCCATAAAAAGGCCTCTTTCCTGCTCTGTATAATTGCTGTTTATTCCTCATTAATTTCATCGTCAATCCGGTTGGCGGCAATGACGAAGGGGGCGTAAATAAAAACATCCATCGCCAACCACACCACCTGCAGCAAGCCCCCCATAATCGAACCGGTACCGATGGTGCCACAAAAGAAAAGCGGCATGGTCCAGGGAACCACAAAGCGGAAAATCGGAACAAGCCCGGAGGAAACAGCCAGCCAACCGACAAAGGTGTTGGCCAGAGGCGCTAAAATATACGGAACTAACAGAATGGGATTTAATACTATAGGCAAGCCAAACGCCAACGGTTCCTGAATATTAAACAGCATGGCCGGTGCGCCCAGTTTGGCAACAGCCCGCCAGCTTTCCTTCTTGGAAAAAAGAAAGACAGCGATAACCAACCCCATGATATGCATAAGCCCGGCTTCAAAAAATCCGTTGCTGAAGATATAGGACGCCGTGCCATCCTGGTTGGCCAATTGAGCCGGCATATATACCGTATTTTGAATCGCCGCCGTAACATTATGTCCATGAATGCCAAACCACCAGAACAACCAGATAATAAACTGATATAGAAGAGAAAATCCCATCCCCTGCGAAAAGCCCATAAGCGGTGCCTGAATCACTTTGTAAATCAGATCATTCAAGGGCGGAATATCAAACCAGGTAAGAAGCGCGGCAAAGAGTGCAAACCCGCCCAGGGTAAAAAGCACCGGGACCAATACGGCAAACGACTGAGCCACCGCCGGTGGAACAGTATCCGGCATATGTATGCGGATTTTTTTATTTTTGGTAAGTTTAACGAAAACCCAGGAAGAAACAGTGGCAACCAATAACGCAGCCAACACACCCTTATTGCCGAAATAGTCCAGGCTAAAGCCACCGACCTTATTGACCTGCTGCGGGGTAACAATCAAAAAGGCGCCGATTCCGGTAAGTGCCGTTGAGAATTTATCGCCGCCCCAAATGCCGCCCAGGCGGTAAGAAAACGCTGCTACCAGGAAAAGAGAAAGTACACCGAACCCGATGGTAACGACAAGATTACAAAGCGCCTGCAGGCTTTTGAGTGTCGCCACAAAAGCAGACGCCAGATAGGCTTCTCCCGTAAGACCGGTCATTTTCATCCCCAGCCCCATTCCGTTCGGCCCCATAACCGTACCGGTTGGATCAATAACAACCCATTCAATAATTCCAAAAAATGAACCTACAATCATAAATGGCAAAATCGTCGAAAATGAGTCCCTCATCGCCAACAAATATCTATTGCTGGAAATTCTTCCGGCCACCGGTATCAATACTTTTTCAAAAGCTGAAACGACTCCGCTTAACATCATATCCCCCCTCAATTTATTAACTTCAGCGCTTTTTCTAATACTTTCTGTCCGTTAATCGTGCCATAATCCTTCATATCAATGAGTTCTACCGGACACCGCCCGGCAACAAGCTTCCTTACATCTCCCAGCATATGACGAATCTGTGGCCCCAAAAGCACAATGTCGGCCATATCGGCTTTCTCATCGAGAATCTCTACCGAAAAAGCTTCAATTTCAACATGATCTAGCTTCTGATTCGCCGCGGCTTCCTGCATTCTTCGCACAAGAATCGATGTCGACATACCGGCATTGCAGACCAGGTAAATGTTCACCTGACTCCCTCCCCTTTATTGTTTAATGGTTCCCTAGTTCTAGTTTGTATTATAAATTTAAATATATCATTTGTCAATAAAAGATATGACTTTTATAAAGACACCTCGATGACCACTAATTTACTAAACGCACAATTACAAGGAGAGATTTTTTCAACCGATAAAAAAGAAGCCCCCTGAATAGCAGTGCTATTTCTCTGTTAAAGCCATAAAATAAAAATCGGAGCCAAAAGCCCCGATTTCTTGTAGTTTAATTAGTTTTATAGACTAACCTGCCGCTGCTCTATTTATTTCTACATTCCCATAACTAACAGCTATTTCCCGGCTGCTCGCTGTCTACTCCATCGCGGCATAATTCCTCCCAGTTTCCATACTCCATATATACGGCCGTTCGATCGGCAACCTCTTTACCCCATAGCTTCGCCACCACATGAAGCGACAGTTCTATTCCGGCAGAAATACCGGCAGATGTCAGGAGTTTGCCGGTATCGACAAACCTTACGTTTTTTTCCACCGTCGCCAACGGAGCAATTTTTGCCATATCCGGCATAACTTCATGGTGAGTCGTATAGGTTAAATAATCAAGCAATCCCAGTTTCCCCAGCAGCCTAGTGCCGGAACAAACAGACATAGTAAGGCGGGAAACCTCATATTGTTCTTTTAACCACTGCAAAACCTTCGCGTTATTCATTTCCGCTTTCGTTCCATTTCCACCTGGCACAATCAGCACGTCTATGGGCGGATGGTCGTTAAACGCATAATCCGGCATAAGCTTCAGCCCGTTTACCGACCGGACAGCCGCCCCGTCTTCACTAATCGTAAACACCCGGCCTGTCAGACTCTGCTGTTCAACCGCTACGGAAAAAACCTCATAAGGTCCTGCGAAATCCAACAGCTCTATGTCGTTAAAAAGGAAAATTCCGATATGCAGCATCTATAATCCCCCTTTTGAAAGGATTGTGGTGTGTTTTCACACTGGCGGCATGATAGTTTGAAAACACTCCCTATCCTCTTATAAAATCAATTCCGTCTTTAAAAAGAATAATGGCAAAAACAAATAAAGCCAAGCCCAGAAATTTCATCGTATATACATAAGCCCTGCCCTGCAGAAGGTTTCGCGAGCGGTTTACCAATACGGCTAGCAATAACTTTGCCCCAACCAGCGCCGCATAGAAACTGACGAGAAAGCCGGCGGCATACCAGCTGTTTTGTACATAGGCAGCAACAAGCAGCGGCGTCCCCACGGTAATCCAAAACAGATAGGGATGGGGGCTTAACGCATTAATCATCACCCCTTTAGCCAGGGAATTTGTCTCCCGGTCGGCAAAGGGCTGGCTGATCCCTTCGGTTTTCAGATTTGCCCAGGCCATGAACAGCAAAAACAAACCACCGGCCAACGAGATCATTCCCAGCAGCGGTTTGTGCCCATACAAATTAGATAATACCAAAGCCGACACCAAAACAATCGGCAAATCGGTGATCAGCGGGGAAAGAGCCAGCTTAGCCCCTTCCCGCAGACCGTACTGTAACGTCTGGGAAATAACCATGGCAAACAGCGGGCCTGGCGAAATACCGGATACCAACCCTAATAGCGTGCCGGAAAGCAAAAAATTCAACATCTATTGCACATCCCATCTAAATAAAAGCTTATATGTTCTTCTTCCACTTTCGGATTTTCGTTCTAAAGCTCATAAAGGGAGCGACCGAATTAATGTGCAGCCATTTCCACAGCGGCCAATTGGCGCCGGTCACCGCCCAGCGGCGTACACCAGGCGTAAACAGTTCATCCTCACTTAACCCGGCTATCCAGGCACACCACAGGGCAACCCGCTCATCCAGCAAGGTCCGTAATCGCGGTAAGGAATAGCCGCTGTATTCGGTGTAAAAGTGTTGATATAACAACCCCAGTTGGTTCCACTTATAGTCCGGAGAGGGGGTGATCACCGATTTTCCCTGGAGCTCATCCTGTTCCCAGCTCATAACCAGCGCCAGCCAGCCAAGCTGGTAAGCCAGCATTTCCTGCGGTGTTTTATCCACGCCGGGAAGCCTGACATTTATTTTGTCGGCCGGCACCTCGTCAAACTCGCCGGCAAACAGCCGGTAAGTTTTTTCTATTGTCGCAAGCAATTCCGCTTTGTCCTGATACTCCCGCACGCAAAAATCCCTCCATTGATTTATTGCAGTCCATCTGGGACTGCTGCTCACTGTCAATTAACAAAATATAAGATAATTAAAGGATTATCGAAAAAAATAAAGAAAATGATCAATAATTTCCATTATTGAATGATGGAAAAAATTCATTTACAGGAGGAATCACCATGGAAAAACCGGTAATCAGCCAAAAATCTCCGCTTCCAGTGGAAGTCAAGCAAGGGCAAACCTATTATTGGTGTGCTTGTGGAAGGAGTTCAAATCAGCCTTTCTGTAACGGCTCACACAAAGGTACTTCCTTCCAGCCCTTAGCATTTACCGCCGAAAAAGATCAAACAGTCTATTTGTGCGCCTGTAAGCAGACGAAGAAATCACCCTACTGTGACGGTACTCACACATCCTTGTAGTGTGTGATCTCCCGTTGCTATAGTAAAATTAGTTTGTAAGTATCTAAGGAGGTAGACAACCGATCTGTTGCTTGCCCCCGTTTTTTTTATCGTAAACAAACTCTTTAGATAGCTAACCGCTGCTTAAAGAAAATAATTTGAATAACCCGACGGTATCACCTCGGCAATGGTAAGCCTGCTGCCTTTGTCTGAATTGGTCATAATCGACTGGCGCAATATCCGGATTTTATAATATCGATATTGACATTGACGTAACGTAAAGTCTTATACTAATAGCAAGCTAGTGCTCCATCCGGTGGAAATATGACGTGTAGCACCGGGAACTTTTTCCAGCAGGCAAGGCGGAGGAGGCGCACATATCGCAATATGTAAGCCGACGACAACAAAGCCTGGTGGGCAAAAAGGCCGGTGATATACTCTAGTTTTTCGCCGGATGAAGCACTAGCTATCAATACTCAGAATTCGAGGTGCAGATGTGCTTTCCATTGGAGAATTCTCTAAAATTTGCGGAGTTACAACCAGAACCTTACGCCATTACGACAGTATCGGACTGTTAAAACCCGTCCACATCCATCCGGATACGGGCTACCGGTTTTATGATGTTTCACAGCTCCGCCGGTTATTACTGATTACCAGGCTTAAGGATTACTGTTTTTCACTCGATGAAATTGTATTTTTACTTGCTTCCCCAGACAAAAAATACCTGCTGGAAAAAATCACCGTTAAAAAGAAGGAACTCCGGGCTAAGATTGATTACTATAAAACTCTGGAACACCGGCTGACACTGGACATTTTACATTTAGAAAGAGGAGTTGATATTATGTCTTTCCTGGACGAAATTCAGGTCACTTTAGTAGAGGTACAGCCACAACCTATCTTACATAGCCGGCAGCGGATGAGCATCGAAGACTACGGCACCTATATCGGCAAGCTGTTTGAACAGGCCAACTTACAAAACCTGCCGATTTCCGGACCTCCCATGTCGATCTACCATGACAAGGAATTTGATCCGGCCGATAACGATACGGAGGTCGCCCTGCCGGTTCAGGGGCAAAACGCCCATACCCGCATCCTGTCCGGCGGCCTCTGTGCAACAGCGACTTGTCAAGGTCCCTACTCCAATCTACCCCATGTCTATGCCAAACTCACAGAATGGATTGGCGAAAATAACTATGTAATGGCCGCCCCGCCCTATGAGCAATATCTAAAAGGACCTATGGAAGCACCTGCGGCGGACACCTTTGTCACCCAAATTTATTTCCCGGTGCAAAAGGCCGGCCAACCGGAGTGATATCTGCCGCCATAGCGCCACTGCCTGGATGAAGCCAACGATTATCCGGTGAACCCAGCCAGTTTCTTCATAAAACCGGCAAATATACCAATCTATTCAAATTCATTATACCATGTCTACTGCCTCCTGTATTGCCTGTAAACAAGTGACCTCTTTTAGGCAGACGTTTCAAAAACAAAAGTATGCGTTCCATATTTATTTATGGAGCGCATACTTTTGTTTTTGCTATGGCTATTTTTATTTTTTCACAGCGGCAAACAATTTCTGTCCCAGTTCGCCTTTTCCCAATATAACCAGGCTGATTACCGGCTACGCTTCCTGGTAGCAAGCCACAATTTCACCGTAATACAGCGTATGATAATCCCCTTCTGGGTAGCAGGTCTTAGCCAGGCTTGGGTCAAATAAGGATGGGTCCATCTTTTGCTTGTAAACGATTTTGCATTCAAAATGCAGGCCGGCGCCGCTAATGACAGGTACCCCAACCTTTTGTCCCGGCAACACGCTTAAGCCGGCTGCTTTGATTTTATCCATATCCCGCCCTGATTTTGTCCCGCATAAGGCCAGTGCTTTCTTCATATCGTCATGTAGTGGAACACTCACCGTGAATTCCGTGCTATTCTCAATCAGTTCATAAGTATAACGGGATGGTCGCACCAGAACTATAAATACTGGCTTCTGCCAAATATGGCTGATTGCCCCCCAGCCTATGGTCATTGTATTGACTGCCTCACCCGCTGCGGTTGTCAAAAATGCCCCTTTGGGGATCATGTCCAGAGCCTGTTTAGCGTATTCGTTATACCGTACCTCTTTAACCATACTCATTCCCTCCAGCATAATTTATTATTCGGCCAGCGCCAGAACGGCCTTGGCTAAACTGCGGATCTCTAATACTCTAAATATCCCTTCACCTTAAGCCTTATCTTTACGATCTATTCACAGTTGCTGCAAGCACTGTTTCTACATGCTATAATACTACATAGTAATATATGCATTAGCAAGTACGCACTTATTAGTTCCATAGTATCCATTTATATACTACAACAAGTAGTTTGTGTTTATTACTCTATACTATTTTAGGAGGTTTATTCCTTTGCTTACTTTTCGCAATACCGAATACCAGTGCTCCATGGAATTAACGCTTGAATTAATCGGCGGTAAATGGAAGTCTCTGATCCTCTGGCACCTGGGAGAAAACATCTTGCGCTTTAGTGAATTAAAAAAGGCTTTACCGAGAATAACTCAGAAGATGTTGACCCAACAACTCCGGGAACTGGAGCAGGACGGTTTGATCAGACGCTTCGTATATACTCAGGTACCGCCGAAGGTTGAATATTCATTGACCGATGCAGGCAGGACCATCCTACCCATTTTAGCAGCCATGTGCCAATGGGGCCTGGATTATGTCGCGGCACCCGATCCCATGGAAGCATGCACCCCCGCCACCGGTAGCTTATCCGATAATTGCCGGGAATAAACAGTCTGTTCATATCCTTTTTTCTTAAATACTTCCGAAAATTAAAAGAAAACGCTATCCCTTGTAGAATATTATATATGTTATATCACTAAATCATATACCGCCGGCGAGGCACAAGGAAACCACCAGTCTATGCGCTCCATTTAAACCTTGGCTCATGCCGCACAATAGATACCGAAACTGATGACATCTTACTACAAGGAGGTACTTGCATGCGCCGTATCCCATTAAATGCTCTTAAGCCCGGCATGCATCTGTCCCAAGCGCTGGTCGCGCCGGACCGAACCGTGCTGTTGCATGAGGGAATTGAACTTAAACAAAGATATCTCGAATATCTACGCAATCAGGGTATTACTTATCTATACATTGACGATGCGCCCCCCGCTCCGTCGCCGGTAAAAGAGCCGTCCCAGACTGAACTTCGCCAACAGGCCAAGCAGACGGCACGGAAAGTCATCCACGATTTCCGGCTCGGCAAGGGCGTGCCCTTGGATAAGATTAAAGACCTTGTCAACAATCTGGTCAGCCGGATTCTGGACAATCCGGAAACAATGCACCACCTGATGGATATCCGCCAAAAAGAAGATTATATGTTCTCCCATGCCGTTAATACCTGCCTGCTGTCGGTGCTTACCGGAACCGCCATGGGCTATGACGCCCACCGCCTGGAAGAACTCGGCCTGGCAGCCATGCTGCATGATGTGGGAAAGATAAAATTCACCAAAAGACTATCCGCCCAGTTCCCCCGGCGACTGACTGCCCAAGAAAAGGAAGAATACCGGCAGCATCCGTTTTACACCCTGGAAATTCTCAAAGAAAATAAGTCCTTATCCATGGATATTATAAATGCTTGCTTCCAGCATCACGAGCGCTGGGACGGCAGTGGATATCCCATGGGAATCTCCGGCGATGTGATCCATGAGTATGCACAAATCATCAGCATTGCCGATGTCTATGACCGTCTGATCACCGGTCTGCCCCACCGGAAGCCTACACCGGTGTACTATGCGGCAGCCATTCTCAATAAAGCGGCCGGCACCTATTTTAATCCCGAGATCGTAGCCCATTTTACGAAAAGCATTGCCGTCTACCCCTTGGGCTCAACAGTAAAGCTGGATAATAATCAGCTTGGCTTGATTGTGGAAATGACCGGCCCCAATAACACCATACCGGTCGTACGGATTTTAGCTGATGAAGACAGCACCCACCTCAATCAACTGCTTGAATTGGACTTAAACAAGAACCCCGAACACTTCATTATTGACTTTGACTCATAGGCTGTGTTAATAAAACAAGCGGCACCGGAGTGATCCGGTGCCGCTTCGCTGTTTTAGCGTGAAACAACTGTATAGCCTTCTTCTTCTATGGCTGATGCAATCTGGTCTAAAGTAACCCGACTGTTATCATAGTCCAAAGCAAGCTTTTTCTCCTCCAAGTTTACGGTGGCTGCAATAACCCCCGGTAAAGCAAGCACGGCTCTTTCCACTGCCGCTTTGCAATGACCGCAGCTCATTCCCTCTACCGTTATCACTCTTTGTTCCATATAGCCGCCTCCTTGTTCCTATCCATCTAGACCGCCTGCTACAGACGGCCTCTACCAGTATATATTGTACACCTTTCAAAAATCACCTGCCGCCTGTTGGCGGCAGGTGATTTTTTTATTGCTGCTTAGGAAATTTCTGATTAATTAACTGCCAAATATCCGGCTGTTCCTGCCCCAAACGCCAAATGGCAATTCCCGCCGGTTTGTACTTAGCGATCACATCCAGCTTCGCGGAAGTACTTTCGGCATTCTCAAACCATATTTCATGATTGCCGTACTTAATATACGGCGACTTGCTATTGTCGTCAAAAAGCACTTTCACTCCGTTTTGCTCAGCCCGGACAATAGCATCCACGTAGGTGACCGTTTCCGTCTCCTTATCCTTGGACCAATCATAGCCATAGGCCCCCAAGCCGACCAGTACCTTCTGGGGACCGCCGCATTGTTCGATAGCATACTTTATATTTTTTTCATACCAGTCAATCGGGGCAATCGGTCCGGGCGGCGAAGTCGACCAGTGATGGTCATAGGTCATAATCTGGAGATAATCGGCGTACTTAGCCAACTCCGGATAATTATAAGCTCCGGAAACATCCTCCGCTACATCCACCTGCGGAAATACCGAAATAATCAAGGTCTTATTCAAGGCCTTCATCTTAGGGTACAATTCAGCCATAAAAGCAGTAAGATTATCGCGGTGTTTAGGTTGCAGCAATTCAAAGTCGATATTGATACCGTCATACTGCTTTTCTTGTACCAGCTTAACAATATTATCCGTTACCTTGGTACGTACGCTGGCATCCCCTAAAATAGTATCGGTCGCACCGGACTTGTTGGTAACCAGGGGAAACATTTTGAGATTAAGGCCGCGGGCCGTATCATATACCAACTGACTGTCCTTGGCCTCCAATGTTCCGTCCTGAGTAGCCCGATACCAAAAGGGACCTACACCGGACATACTCTTGGCATATGTTTTCATACTTGGAAATGATCCGGTCTTATCCGGCGTGCCCGGCCAGGGATTCTCGTAATAACCGATGATCAAGCGTCCGTCAGATTGCGCTACATTCGTATTGGGATCAGACCCCTGAAGAGGCTTGGGAGCCGGTGTCTTTGTGCCGCCGCAGCCGGCTGTCAGCAACAAAGCAAAAATGGTAACCAACACAACCCATAGGATCGTTGTTTTTTTACAGCGCAAACTCTTCACCCTTTCTATGCTTACTTACTATTAGTATCGGCGCTTACCCGTTTCTTATACATCAAAACAAGCGGTCGCCCGCACTGAAAATTAAGCAAGTATTTTACCGCGTAACACCATTCACCGACATAAGGAAAAAGCTAGTGGTTCACATTACAAGAAAATCATTTAAAATACTGCATAATCTACAAGAATCCGGTTACCCTTAGCTATAAATGGAGCAGACGTTCATTTTACCCTGTTTTAGCAACAGGCATTTATCTTTCAGAAATGTTATAATATTCGTTAAATAACTACATCTATAACAAGGGAGCGTGTTGATATTGAAAGATCTTAGAGACCGCTTGTCAATTCCCACGTCGCCACTCGATGGACCCTCTGTTAAGCTGCTGGAGGACGCTTTACTGCATTCTCCAACCAAAACCATCCAATTGGAAATCAACAAAGCCAATTATCAGCTTTCCCGGGAAGGCCGGTGGTTCAAGTTCTCCCTGTTGACCAAAAAACGTACCGTAAAAAAAAGCACCCTGTTTGAAACCATTACCGAGCTTTACAACCAGGCTGTGCATGGACAAAACTGGCGCATTGATCAAATCGTCCGCATATAAGCTAAAAAACAAAGCCCTCCGCACTGGAGGGCTTATTTTATGGCCAAATCACGGCACAAGGCTATAAAATTATGCAGAACACCGGCCGTCAATCCCCAGATTCTCCTGTCCTCATACTGATAGGAAAATACCGGGAACATGCGCCGGCTTTTCCAGTCCAGCTCGTATTCGGCCGGAAAAGCGTCCAGCGAATCTTCATCTAACGGCCGGGTAGCCATCTCCAGCTTGCCCTGCTTAGGCTGGACAGTCAGTAAATATGGCAAGGGAACGGTAAAATATTCAGCTACTTCCTGATTTGGCCTAATGCCTTCCATACCGTCAAGCATACCTACCACCGGGTACAAAATATTGCCGGTGGGACTGGCCACCATATCCATGGAGCCAATCAGACGAATGCGATCGGCCGCGATATTAAGCTCCTCCTCGGTTTCCCGTAAAGCGGCCTGGCAAATATCACGGTCCGTCGCCTCAATCCGCCCGCCGGGAAAACAAATCTCACCGGCATGAGCCAGCAGTTCCTTCGACCGGACCTCAAACAGAACTGCCGTACTGTCGCCGGTTTTTATCAATGGAATTAATACCGCTGCCCGGCGAAAACCGTCGCTATCGCCATGAATTCTACCGCTCCGCCGGGACAAAACAGCAGCCAGGCGTTCATACCAACAACACTTCTCAGCCATATTATCGTTCCTCCTGATGAATATGAACGGCAGCATCGGTACCGTGCGCATGAATATGATACCGTTCATCAATCACATTAGCCGCCAGCAGCAGCTTTTTATCCCGCAAAATATCAATAGCCTTACCGTCGGCAGCCAGCCGGTGCTGCTCATTAATGACAATCACCCGGTCCGCCAGCTCCGGCACCAGCTCCAGACAGTGTGTGGCCGTAATTAAGGTTTTGCCCTGACGCTGCAATTGCTGCAGCAATTGTATCATCCAGCGCTGCGTCCGGGGGTCCAGTCCGTTGGTCGGCTCATCGAAGAGCAATACCTCAGGATTGGTTGCCAATATGGCGGCAATCATAACCTTTTTCTTCTCACCGCCGCTTAAATGATGGGGCAGCCGTCCGGCCAACCCGTCAATTCCGATCAATTCCATAAGCTCTGCCGCCCGCTGCCTTGCCTGGCTGGCGGTCATGCCCATCGCCAGCGGACCAAACATAATTTCATCCAGCACACTGGAACAAAACATTTGCACATCGGAATTTTGAAAAACAAAACCTACCCTTTGCCGAAAAACAGCGGCAAAAGCTTTATCTCCCATCGTACGCTCATTAATTTCGCGACCGAAAACCTGTAGCGAACCGCCGGTGGCAAACAATAACCCTGACAGCAGCTTCTGCAAGGTTGATTTGCCGCAGCCATTAGGCCCCAACAATACGACCTTTTCTCCCGGCATGATTTGCAGTGTTACATCGGCAAGCGCCTTTTTCCCCGGCTGATATTCATAGCTAAGCTTATTCAGGGCAAATAACGGTGACAGCATACTCAACTCCCCCATACGCTAAAGCAAATAACAAGCATCAGAGCCGGAAAAACCGCATCAGCCAATCGCAGTTTGCCCGGCGGCTGATACGAATACCGCCCGGTATAGCCCCGTTCCCGCATGGCCGCTTCGATCTCCCGGCTATATTCCATAACCATCCGGAAAAAACCGGCTAAGGCCAAACCAATCCATTCCCGGCTGTTTTTTTGATCTTCCCCTGCTACCATACGGCTCTTTCTACCCATAATATACTCCTCTAAGAGCTGTAAAAACAAAAATAAATAACGGTACGTCATATCCAACACCATGACCAGGGAACCGGGCACGCCCAGACAGGCCATTGTTTTTGTCAGTGTATCCCAGCGGGTAGTCGCCATAACCAGCAGCACCGTTCCTAAAGAACCGGCCGTACGCAGCAAAACCGTTACCGCTGCCGTTACTCCCGGCCGGGTTATTGTCAGCACATAACCGGATGGCCCGGTTAAACTAAACAAAGCCTCACCCGGAACAATATGGCCGGTCAAAGCGGGCAACAACAGCCAGCCGCTAAATAGCAGGGTCGGCAGCAGTACACGGCGGCCGTAATAGCGCCACCCAATCCGTGAAACACCGGCCAGAAGACATAATAAACCATGTAGCAAACAGAGCGTCAGCACTTGCTGCGCCCCGGCCAGTGCGATGAGTAGCAGAAAACTTCCCAACACCTTGCTGCGCGGCTCCAACCGCTGCAACAAACCGTTGCGGTCAAGCAGCTTTTCCTGTTCGCCATCGCTTAGCAAAATATTCTGAATGGCCCGCCAGGTTTTCTCCAGATAATGAATGCGCAGCCACCGCCCGCGCGACACTTCCGGCCACACCGGCGGACGCTCCTGGCACAACCATAAAGGAAGGGCTAGTTCTTCCGGCGATTTTTTCATACGTTATCCTTCCTGATGAAAAAATCCACAATGAGAGAGGTTCCCTCATTCGTGGATTATCATGACCCATCAGTTGTTTATCTTTCAGGTAAATTATACTATACCCGCCGGCGCCCCGCAACTCTTCCTCCTAGCCTTCACATAAAAATCACCGAACCGTACATGCTACAAAAGTACTACTTATCAGGAGGACTTGCCTATGCTAGCTATTCTCGGCGGGACTGTTTATACCGTATCCGGTGATATCGTGCCCAACGCCTGTCTGCTAATCGATCAGGGAAAATTCCTGGCCGTCGGCAGCCGCCTGGCGATACCGCACGATGCCTTGTGTCTTAATGTCACAAATAAAGTCATTATTCCCGGCCTAATAGACTGCCATACTCACTTAGGAATTGCCGAAGAAGCGGTGGGAACGGCTCATATTGATAAAAATGAAGTCAATCAACCCATATGTCCCCATCTGCGGGCTCTGGACGGCATCAATCCGGAGGATCGCGGTCTGGAAGATGCCTATACCTCCGGTACCACGACCATCATTGTCACACCGGGCAGCGAAAATGTTATTGGCGGCCAAAGCATTGCCATTAAAACCTATGGCAAAGTGATCGACCACATGATCATGCGCCAACCGGCCGGCATAAAAATGGCCTTTGGTGAAAACCCGATCCAAATGTATATGAAAAAAGACCGGGCCCCTTCCACCCGAATGACTATTGCCGCTATGATCCGGGAAAACCTGATTGCCGCCTTAAATTACGAAAAAGACCTGGCCAACGGCAAGGTGGGCCGGGACCTGAAGATGGAAGCTTTGCTGATGCTGCTGCACGGTGAAATTCCCTTGCGAGCCCATGCCCATGCCGCCGACGACATTATGACCGCTATCCGTATTGCCGACGAATTCGGACTGAAACTAACCATCGAACATGCCACCTCGGCCCACAAAATTGCCGAAGAACTGGCCTGTCGCTCAATAGCCGCCACCGTCGGCCCTTCCATCACCGCCCGAGTCAAAGTGGAACTCAAGGACCGGACTTACCGGACCCCGGCCATTTTGCACCAGGCCGGCGTTAAGATTGCCCTGATTACCGATCATCCCTTCCTGCCGGTCAGCAGCCTGCGCTTAGAGGCTGCCCTGGCCATCCGGGAAGGCTTGCCGGAAACTGTCGCCCTAAGGGCCATTACCTTATCGGCGGCCGAAATTATCGGTGTCAGCGACCGGGTAGGCAGCATTGAGCCAGGCAAAGATGCCGACTTTGTCATCCTGGACGGTCCTCCCTTTGCGGTATCCACCAAAGTAGAGCATGTCTTTATCAATGGAATCGAAGTGTCGAACAACAATTAATTTTTTAGTGAAAACAACTGCTATATAAAGCAGTTGTTTTTTTATTTTGCCCCGTCATATTTAATACCAATTATGTATATAAATGGAATACCCAGAACATGATGACGGTTGCATACATCGCCACATCCATTCCTACTTATGTTCAGCATGATAAAGGAAACTTGGACACTTTATGATGCGGGTACTTGTCACGCCGGAGGTGATCTATGACTTTTATAATCCTGTAACTCTACGCCGGTATTCTCTTTCTTAAAACGTAAATAAATCAGGGAGGTATATGAAAAATTGAGTACATCAAAACGTGCCAAAATTGCCGCACTGGCACTTTGCATTTCACTACAAAGCTTCTACACAGTTCCGGCCTGGGCAAACTCAGAGGATAAAGGTCCCTCAGATAAAGACAAAGGCAATCTCGCCTATGAAGAATTAGTAGGTAACAACGATTGCAAAGATCCTATCCCCAACTCTCGAATTGACAAATTAGAAGCTAATAAAGCTGACATAAAATATGTTGACTCTCAGGACAAGAAAACATTAGACTCCGCCAAAAGTTATGCCGACTCTCAGGATCAAAAAACTTTAACCTCCGCTAACAACTATTCTGATGCTCAGGATAAGAAAACACTAGACTCTGCCAAAAACTATGC